>JAKAVX010000076.1 GCA_021827465.1 Deltaproteobacteria bacterium
AGCGCGGGTCGGAGCCGGCGGAATCGGGTTCGGTCATCGAGAAGCCGGACTCCATCTTGCCTTCGGTCAGCGGCACGAGCCATTTGCGCTTCTGCTCCTCGGTGCCGTACTTGAGCAGAATTTGCTGATTGCCGGAGTTGGGCGCGACCACCCCGAACAGCGCCGCCGCTCCCATGCTGTAGGCGAGCACCTCGTTCATGTATGCATGCTCGAGGAAGTTGAGCCCCGAGCCGGCGTACTCGGGCGGCAGATGAGGCGCCCAGAGACCCGCCTGCTTCACCTTCTGCTTGATCGACTCCCTGAGTTCCCGCGCCGCGCGCCGGTCTTCGGGCGTCGCTCCGTCGCGCCATCCGGCCCACAGCTTGCGCTCGTTGGGCAGGATATCGCGGTTGACGATCTGCGCGGTGAGCATGCGAATCTCATTGATGCGCGGATCGAGCGTCGGGACCGGTTTCACGTTCATCTGCATGATGGCTTCCCCTCGTGAGCCAGGGCGCGGCTCGGCGGTTCGAGCGTCGCGTCATTTCGAAGTCTCCGAAGCGGCATCGCGCCGTTATCGGGATCGAACGATCGCTGCTCGCAGTCGCCGGCAAAGCGCATGTAGCCGGAAATCTCCATTTTCAATTCCGATACAGATTTCCACCGATATCCGGCGCTTTGCAAACCCATCCGAAGCCCCGATTTTGAGTCCGAACTTTCCGCCGCGCCGCTACGCCGCCCACACAATCACAACGCGCGTCCGATAGCCCGCGCGGGGCGGGCGCGCTAGTCTTCGGAGCCGGACTCTTCCGCAGATGGCGCGCAAGCAGGCACGCAAACGATGGCGCTTCTCGTGGCCGACTTTTTTTCTCGGCCTCGCGACGGTCGCCGTCCTCTTCGCCGTGAACCAGACCCATCCCACGGCGCTGGCGATCGCGGAACTCAAGGCGACCGACCTGAGGATGTATTCGCGCCCGAGTCAAAGGCCGACCGGCGCAGTCGCTATCGCCGCTATCGACGACAAGAGTATCGCCGCGCTCGGCCACTGGCCGTGGCCAAGAAGCGTGATGGCCGGGCTTGAGCGCGCGTTTATCGATTACAAGGTCGCGATTGTCGGCTACGACATCCTGTTCAGCGAGACCGACGGGACCGATAGGCAGCGCGCCGAGATCGCAGGCGAGCTTCGCGCGATGGGCGTTTCGGGTGCGCCGATTCGCGCGGTGCTCGGCAAAAGCAACGACCAGGCCTTTGCCGACGCGGTGCGCGCGCAGGACCGAACCTTCCTTGCCTACGGTTTCGCAAGCCATATGTTCGGACGCCAGAGCCTCATCGGCGCCGACACCGGCGGCTACCTGACCGCGCTCCAGAATCCGCCGCCGATGACCTACAACCTGGTGCGGATCGCAAGCGGCGCCCATCCGTTCATGATCGAGGCCGACGCATATCGGCCGCCAATCCCGGCGCTGCTCGATGCCGCCGCTGGGACCGCCTACGTGGATATCGACGCCGACGCTGACGGCGTTATCCGCTCCGAACTCGGCGTGGTGAAGTTTCACGGCCGCTACTGCGTTCCGCTCTTTCTTGCGATTCTGCGCGCGGCCGCCGGCGACGCGAACCTCGCTCTTTCGCTCGGAAAGCGCGGCGTCAGCGGGATCTCGCTCGGCAATATCAATATCCCGGTCAACCAGGTCGGCCAGATGCTGATCCGGTTCCGCGGACCGGAAGGAACGTTCCCGCATTACTCGGTCTCGGACATCATCGATCACAAGCTCCCAATGGCCGACCTGGCGGGGAAAATCGTGCTGGTCGGCGTGACCGGCAAGGGCCTCGGCGACCGCGTGGTGACTCCCGTCGAGGGTAATTTTCCCGGCGTCGAGGTACACGCCAACGCGATCGACAACGTGCTGCGCGGCGACTTCGTCCGCCGCAGCCTCGACCATAGCTTTCAGAACGTCGCGGCGATCGTGCTCGGAGTGCTGACCGCCGTCACCGCGGCATGGTTTTCGGCCCTGATGGCGGCGCTTTCGGGAGTGATTCTCGGCCTTGGCTATTTCCTTTACGTGCAGCATCAACTTTTGAGCCACGGAATCCTGCACGGGGTCGTCTTTCCGATCGGCACGCTCGCCGTTACCTACACCACGCTCGCGACGTACCGCTACGTGACCGAGGGCCTGGAGAAACGCCGCCTGCGCCACGCCTTCGAGAAATATCTGCATCCCGACGTAATCGCCTCGGTGGTTGACGATCCGAGCGGGCTCAAGCTCGGCGGCGAGCGCCGCCACGTGAGTATCCTGTTCGCCGATATCGTCTCCTTCACTACGCGCGCCGAACGCACCGAGCCCGAGGCGCTGGTCGCGCTTTTGAACACGTACATGACCTCGATGACCGACGTGATCCTCAAGGGCGGCGGAGTCGTGGACAAGCTGATGGGCGACGGAATCATGGCCTTCTGGGGCGCGCCCAACGAACTGGAAAACGCGGCCCGCGCGTCGATCGATTCCGCGATCGAGATGCTTCGGCGCCTCGCGCAGCTTCGCGCCGAGGACCCGCGCTTCGCCGACCTCGATATCGGGATCGGAATCGCAATCGGCGACGCGGTCGTCGGCAATTTCGGCGGCGAAAAGCGCTTCGACTATTCGGTAATCGGCGACACGGTGAATTTCGCCTCGCGCCTGGAAGGACTCACCCGCAAGTTCAAGGTGCATCTGCTGGTGAGCCGCCAGACTTTCCTCGAGGCGCGCACTCCGTATATCGCGCGCGATATCGGATTGGTCCGGGTCAAGGGCAAGGCGCAGCTCGTGCCGATCGTCGAGGTCGTGGGCCATCCGGGCGACGGCATCGCGCCGGATTTTTACCGCGGCTTCGCCAAAGCGTGCGATCTGCTGCGCACCCACGACGCGGAAGCCGCGCGCAAACAGCTCCTCGACCTGCAGGCCGAGCGGCCGGGCGATGAGGTCGTGAACCTGTACCTCGAAAAGCTCAAGGAACCGGGCGACGAACCTCCGGCCGAGATGGTGTTCGAGCTCGAAAGCAAGTAACTGGCGGGAATCCGCCATTCGTGATATTTGGTAAAAACCGACGCCGTCCACAACAGTGAGGTTCCGGGTACATCCCTGATGGGTTCGAGTAACAGGGTTCGAGTCGGTGTTGTCGGAGCTTCCGGATACTCGGGTATCGAGGCGGTCCGGATCCTGGCAACCCATCCGTTCGTTGAGCTGACCGTCCTTACCTCGGAGCATTACGCCGGGCGTGAGGTCGCTGACGTTTACCACCATCTGGCGGGCCTGGATCTGCCCGCTTTCGAGGAGCTTCGTGCTGACCTGGTAAAGCAGCGCGCCGAAGTGGTCTTGTCGTGCCTGCCCGAGAAAGTCGGCGCCGGGCTCATCTCCGAGCTGATCATGGGGGGCGCGCGGGTGGTGGATTTTTCGGCGGATTTTCGCCTGAAGGATCCGGCCGTGTATCGCGCGACTTATGGGATAGAGCATCCCGCGCTCGCGCTGCTTCGCGAGGCGGTTTACGGGCTCAGCGAATTCCATCGCGCACAAATCCGCGAGGCTCGCCTGGTCGCTAATCCCGGATGCTATCCGACGGGCGCGCTGCTCGGGCTTTTGCCGCTGATACGGCGCGACCTTATCGAGCCTTCATCGATAGTGATCGATTCCAAGTCCGGAACGACCGGCGCGCGGCGCGCTCCGCAGATCGATCAGCTTTTCGCCGAGGTCAACGAGAACTTCCGCGCCTACAAGGTCGGCACCCATCGCCATACGCCTGAAATCGAGCAGGAAATCGGAAGCCTGCTCGGGCGCGATATCGCGGTGATGTTCGTGCCGCATCTGCTGCCGGTGACCCGCGGAATCCTTACTTCCATCTTCATGCGCCCGCGCAACGGCACCACCGAACAGGACGTCCGCAACGCCTTCGAGGCGAGCTTCGCGAAGTCGCGCTTCGTCCGCCTGCTCAAGCCCGGAGAGTTGCCCGAGCTTAGGAACGTGCGCGCGACCAACTTCTGCGAAATCGCGGTCCATCTCGATCGCCGCTCGGGAACGCTGCTGGTCCTGACCGCGATAGACAATCTCGGCAAAGGCGCGGCCGGCCAGGCGATCCAGAACATGAACCTGATGCTCGGTTACGACGAGGCGGCCGGACTGCTCGGCGTCGCGCCGGTACCGTAGCAGCCCGGACTCTCGCGCCCGCTCACGGGAGATCGAACAGCAGTAGCTCCGCGTCCGAAAGCGCGTTGAATTCAAGCTTCTCTTCGGATTCCACGCGCGCGCCGTCGCCTTCGGCGAGTTCGACGCCGTTTATCCTGACGCGCCCGCGCGCAAGATGCGCATACGCGCGCCTTCGGCTGTCGATCGGAACCGAGACCGCATGTCCCGTCGCGAGGCGGCCGGCGCTTAAGCGCGCGTCCTGGTTTATCGTGAGCGAGCCGTCCCGGCCGTCGGGTGAGACGACCAGGCGCGGGAAGTCGTTTTCCGCGCGCTCGAAGCGCTTCTGCTCGTAACCGGGCGCAAGCCCGCGCTGGTTCGGAAGAATCCAGATCTGCAGCAGATGAAGCGGCTCGACGCGCGAGGCGTTGAACTCGCTATGGACGATCCCGCTTCCCGCCGTCATCCGCTGCACTTCGCCGGGCCGTATTTGCGACCCGTTGCCGAGACTGTCGCGATGCGCGAGCGCGCCGTCGAGCACGACGGTTATGATTTCCATGTCGCGATGCGAGTGCGAGGGAAACCCGCCGCCCGGCGCAATCCGGTCGTCGTTGATCACCCTGAGCGCGGAAAATCCCATATGGTCCGGATCGTAATACTCCGCGAATGAGAACGTATGGCGGCTGTCCAGCCATGCAAGGCTCGTCCGGCCGCGCTCGTCCGCTCGTCTTGGCGTGATCATGTTGGTTGTCCCCCGCACCTCTTCAGGTAAACGCGCTTATCGCGACGAAGCGAGGCGCTTTGCAATCTCGGCGACGTGGCGGCCCTGGAAGCGCGCGATCGCAAGCTCGTTTTCGCTCGGCTGGCGCCGCCCGTCGGAGCCGGTGATCGTGCTCGCGCCGTAAGGCGTGCCGCCGCTCATCTCGGCCACGTTGTTCATTTCGGGAATCGTGTACGGAACCCCGGCCACGATCATGCCGTGATGGAACAGCGTGGTGTGAAAGCTGGTGAGCGTGGTTTCCTGTCCGCCGTGCTGGCTTGCGGTGCTGGTGAAAACGCTGCCGACTTTTCCCGCCAGCGCGCCCTTGACCCACAGGCCGCCGGTCTGGTCGAGGAAGTTGCGCATCTGCGAGGCCATGTTGCCGAAGCGGGTCGGGGCGCCGAAGATTATCGCGTCAGCCTCGGCCAGATCGCCCGGCGCTGCGAGCGGAACGTGGGCGAAAGCGGCACGCGCGGCCTTGGCGCCGCTTTTCTCGAGGATATCGGCGGGCATCAGCTCGGGCACCTGGTAGAGCTGCACTTCCACGCCGGGCACTTCGCGCGCCCCGGCGGCGACAGCCTCGGCCATCCGGTAGACGTGCCCGTAGGTGCTGTAGAAGACGATCTGAAGTTTGACCGACATTTTGCGTTTCTCCTGCTAGTTTGAATTCAAATTAATGTCGCAAACGAAAGCGACAGCTTCTCTCATAACGCGATCTCGCGCGCCTTGGTTCCCAGCTTTCCGCAAAGTCGCCCGAGTTCGCGCTGCTCGGGCGCGCTGAGCGCTCCCACCAACCGCGTTATGTCCGCGGCATGGCCGGGAAAGACGTCCCTGATAAAGCGCCGCCCGTCGGCCGTCAGCTCGACCGTGACGAAACGCCGATCCTCCGGGTTGCGCCTTCGCCTGACCAGGCGGCGGCGTTCGAGGTTGTCGACCACCGTGGTCACGTTGCCGCCGCTTCGGAGCAGCTTTCGGCCGAGCTCGTTCTGGCACATCGGACCGAGATGGAGCAGCGCTTCGAGCACGCCCAACTGGCCCATCGTGAGGCCGTGGCGCGAGAGCGCCGCCGAAAGCTTTGCCGCGACGGTGTCGGAGGCGCGCATCAGCTTGATATAGGCGTCGAGCGCGAGCCTTTCGCGCTCGCTTCCCTGGTAATGGGTCGGCATCGTTTTTAATTCAAATCGTTTGAACTCAAAATAATCCCGGCAGGCGTGCCTGTCAAGCGGCGTGATTGCGCGCGCTCCATTCGGATTCCAGCAGCGCGAACAGGCATTCGTCGCGCCATCGCCCGCGTGACCACACGCTGGCGGCCAGGCGGCCTTCCAGCCTGAAGCTGAGCCTTTCGAGCAATGCCATCGCGCGGGCGTTTTCATCCTGGGTCAGCGCGACCAGGCGATGCATCCCGAGGCGCGAGAAGGCGTAGCCGACAAGCTCGCGCACCGCCTCCGAGGCAAGGCCCCTGCCCTGCCAGGCGCGGGCGAAGCTGAATCCGATTTCCGCCTGGCGCGGGTCGTGAACGTCAACGATAAGCCCGCAGTCTCCGGCAAGGGCGTTGGTTGACCGGAGCGCCGCCGCGAACTGAAACCATCGCCCCGGCGTCCCCGGCCTCACGCTCTGTTGCTCTCGAATTAAATGGATCGCGTCGCGGCGGCGAAACGGCAGTTCCCATCCCTGGAACCGCGCAACCTCGGGATCGTTGCGATAGGCGAGAAGCGGCACCAGGTCCGCGTCGCGAAACCGCCTGAGCGTGAGTCTTGAGGATTCCAGATGGGTAAGCGGAGCCCACTCCATAGCCGTACTCCTCGCGCGAGCCCCGTGATGGCTCGGCGGCCGTGCTGGCGAGATGCGCGGGCGCGCTCGGGGGCCGGAAACGAACAGGTGCGGAAGAGGCGATTCAGGGCAGGCCGAGGTTTTGCGCGACCGTCTTGGAGCTGTCGGACATCCGAACGGCGCCCGCCTTTTGCAGTTCCGCGAGCGAGCCACGGCCGCGGCTCGCCCCGATCGTGAAAAGGCGCATTAAGCCCGGATGCGAGGATATCATGTTCGCGGCCGTCAACGATAACGGCGCGCCGCCGGGATCCTATCCGCTGCATCGAAAGCGCACCGCCATCGTTTGCCGCGGACACCCTGCGTCGAAACGCACGGCATACCCGCCGGGTCGCATCGGTGCGGCGAGCGCCGCCCGACAACCCATCACTCCAGCCACCCGAACCTCAGCGGTCGCAGGCCGGACGAATTGAGCAATGGCGGGTTAGCTACTTGCTACTCAGCGTAGCCCGTGCCGACTACTGCCAGGAGATGGGAACGGGCCGAGCGGGCTATCGCAAGCATCGGGTCCGTGAGCGAGTCGCCCGGATCGAACAGCTCGCCCACAGACCGTCCTACAGAGCCGGTTGCTACACAACTCGGCGCATGAGCTCAAGAATATCGTAGCCGGTTATCGCCTTTGACTTCGCCGACCACTCTTTCAGCTCGACGTCGGTGACCATTCCGGCCTGCGTGCCCTTGGCGAGATCCATCAGCGCGATCTTGATCGTCGCCTCGTCGATCATCTCGCCGGTCTTCGGATCGGCCATCGAGCCGCCGCCTTTCTCGTGATAAAGGCGGATTACGCGGCGCGCTTCCTCGACCTGCTCCGCGGTTGGCGTGTAGCACGAATTCGCGATCTCGGCCTGCTGCGGATGGATCACCCAGGTTCCGTCCATCCCGAGGTTCGCCGAGCCGGTGTTCTTTTCGCGAAGTCCCTTCTGAAGCTCGGCGATCCGCTCGGGCGAATCGCTGTTGCGCCAGAGCCGGAGATAAACATTGTCGACCGCGTGAAGGCCGGCGGCCTTGGCGGCAACCACGGTCGCCTGCTTGGCGTAGTGGAAATTCTGGTTCTGGTTGTCGACGATCTCGCGCACGCCCATGTTGGCTGCGAAGTCGGCGATACCGAAGACCAGCCCGCACATCCGATCGGAGGCGGTTGCGATATCGTAGGCGCGGACCAGCGCGTGCGGAGTCTCGATCAGCGATTCGATCTGGACGCGATACTTCCATCCGCCGCGCTTTTCGAGATCGTAGAGCACCTTGGCGACTTCGCGGATTTCCTCGGGACCGCGCGTCTTGGGCAGCATGATCCCGTGGAAGCGGTTGGGCGCGCCGAGCATCACGGCTTCCATATCGCCCTTGAAGAAAGGCGAGTGGATATTGTTGGGGCGCACGGTGACGACCTTCTTGCCGAAGTCGAGCGTGTTGAGCGCCTCGACCATCACCTTGCGGCTCTTCTCGCCCTTGAATTCGTAGGGGCAGGCGTCCTCGAAGTCCGCCATCACGTGATCGACCGGCGATTTGACCGGGTCGGCCGCGTTTTGATGGAGCTTCATGTTGTGGCCCGGGTAGGTCATCTCGGTGCGTGGGATGACGAAGCGCGCACCGTTTTCCAGAAGGTACATCTTGGTTATCTCCGCCTTGTCTTGGCCGGTTGAAGGGTTACGCCTTGAGGTAATGCGACTTGCGCTTGACCAGCACGGTGCGCTCGATTTCGACCACCACGGTTCCGTCGGGCTTCTTGCCCTGAAGCTTGAACTTCACGACACCCGCGTCGGGGCGATCGGCGTCGCGCTTCTCCATCACGGTTGATTCCGCGTAGATCGTGTCGCCGTGGAAGACCGGGTTGGTATGGCGCCCGTTGTCCATCTCGAGTTCGGCGATCGCGTTCTCGCTGGTGTCCTGCGAGGCAAGGCCGACGGCGAAGGCCAGCACCACGCCGCCGTAAACCACGCGCCGGGCGTTGTAATAGGTCTCGGGCTCCTTGTCGACCAGGTTCTGGTTGAAGTGGAGCTCGGCGGTGTTCATCACAAGCGAGGTGAACATGTGATTGTCCGCCTCGGTGATGGTGCGGCCGCGCTGATGGACGAGCGTGTCGCCGACGTTGAAGTCTTCGAAGTAGTTTGAATCTCCGGTGATACCCATCTCGGTTTTCCTGCGGTGGCGCTAGTCGGCCCTTTCCATGATCCGGCGCCCGATCACCTCGAGCTGGATTTCGCTGGTGCCCTCGAAAATCGACAGCACGCGCGCGTCGCGCCAGAAGCGCTGCGCCTCGAACTCCATCGAGTAGCCGTAACCGCCGTGTATCTGCATCGCCTCGCGCGTCACCCGCTCGGCCATCTCGGCCGCGAACACCTTGGCGAGGCCCG
>JAKAVX010000077.1 GCA_021827465.1 Deltaproteobacteria bacterium
GACCGTCACGCTTGACGACTCGGGCAAGGCGAAAAGCAAGACCCGGGGCAAGCCGCTATTCAATCCGGACAAGGACCCCGCTTTCGATCAGCCCGCGATGGCGCCGGGGAAGGCCTATTTCGTCACCTATCACGGGATGGTTCTGCCGGTTGATCTTTCCGGCGCTGAGCCGGTCGCCGAACCCGAATGGCCGCTGCTCGGCCCAGGCGACAAGGGATGGCTGCCGGGCGGATGGCAGGCGATCGCCTATCAGCAAAAGGCCGGTCTGCTCTACGTCCTGATGCACAAGGGCGGCGCGTGGACGCACAAGGAGCCGGGAAGCGAGGTCTGGGTCTTCGACGCGAAAAGCAAAAAGCGCGTGCGCCGTTTCAAGCTCAAGGAGCCCGGCTACTGCATGCGGGTGACCGACGACGCAAATCCTCTATTGTTCATCATGCCGCCGCCGTTGCCCGACACGAACCTTGATACATACTCTGCGACCAACGGACAATTCCTGGGCGCGTACCAGCACATCGGTTCGTCAATCCTGCTCTACGGTCCGTGATCGGGGAGGAAGCGTTTTTCGGGGTTAACCGATGCCCGGCGTGGATCCAGCAATACGATGGCTTATCGCGGTTTCGCTCGCGGCCGTCTTTGCCAGTTCAGCGATTGCGAAATTGCGCGACCTGACGGCCTTTCGCGACGCGGCCGAGAACTATCGTATCGTTCCGCGATGGATCGCCGCGGCGATGACCGGGATCGTCCCGCCCGCCGAGATTGCGGGCGCCGCGGGAATACTCCTCGCACCGACGCGCGCCGTCTCGGCGCTTTTGCTGATCGCGCTGCTCGGGCTTTTCACCGCCGCTATCGGCGTCAACCTTGCGCGCGGACGGCGCGATATCGATTGCGGATGCTTCGGCCCGGCGTTAAGGCAGGGGCTCAGCGGATGGCTCCTCGTGCGTAACGGGATACTTGTCGCCTTCGCGGTGGCGCTGCTTCTGCCCGCCGACGGACGGCGAATCGGCGCGTTCGACGTGATGACGATCCTTTTCGGCGCGGCGGCGCTCGTGATGCTGTACGCGGCGGCTAATTACCTGCTCGCCGAGGCTTCGGCGCTCCGCGCTGTGGAGATGCGCCATGGTTGAAGCGCTGCTCGTCTCGCAGGCGGTGCTATGGATCGTCGTGGTCGTGCTTGCGGCGACGGTGATGGCGCTCGCGCGCCAGATCGGAGTGCTGCACGAGCGGATCGCGCCGATGGGCGCGCTGACGATCGATCAGGGACCGCGGGTCGGCGACGCGGCGCCGGTGTTCGAGCTTTCCGCGCTTTCCGGGCGCACGGTCAAAATCGGCGGCGCGAACGCGCGCGGGATGAGCACGCTGGTGCTCTTCGTTTCGCCGACCTGCTCGGTGTGCAAGAAGCTCGTCGCGATTGCAAAATCGGTGGTGGCGGCGTCGGGCGGCGTCGAGATGGTGTTTGCCAGCGACGGCGACCGGCCCGAGCAGGAACGCATGATACGCGAGAACCGTCTCGAGGACTTCGGCTTCGTGCTCTCGACCGAACTCGGGATGACGTACCGTATTGGCAGACTCCCGTACGCGGTGCTGATCGACGAGACGGGCGTGGTCCGCGCCAAGGGCCTCGTCAACACGCGCGAGCATCTGGAGAGCCTGCTCGAAGCGAAACGGATCGGAGTCGCTTCGATCCAGGAATACCTGGGCTCGCACGGCGGGCCTCAGCCGGCCGCGGCCGGCAACGGACAGAGGGGCGGCGATCATGGATAAACTCGTCGAGCATCTGACGCGCAGCGTTGCGCAGCGCACCTCGCGCCGCAGCTTTCTTGCCCGCCTTGGGCAGGCGCTGGTCGGCGCCATTGCGATTCCGCTCCTGCCCGTGGACAGGGTCGCTTCGCGTGCTCATGCCGCCGAAAAGGCCGCAGCGGCCGCCAATGACGACACCGGATGCGAATACTGGAAGTACTGCGCGGTCGACGGCTTCCTGTGCTCGTGCTGCGGAGGGGCTTCGCACAACTGTCCGCCCGGCGCGACCCCGTCGCCGACTTCGTGGGTCGGCACCTGCCACAATCCCAACGACGGGCGAAACTATATCGTCAGCTACCGCGACTGCTGCGGCAAAGCGCCGTGCGGCAAATGCTTCTGCGCGAACACCGAGGGTGAGATGCCGGTTTACCGGGTGCCGCTCAACAGCGACCTCGTATGGTGCTTCGGCGCGCCCTCGATGGTCTATCACTGCTCGACGGCCGAAATCGTCGCCGTGAAGTAGCCCCTGCGCGCGACATATCCGGCGAGGCCTCGGCGGAGACTCCGCGCGGAATCTTCGAAAAGGGGGTACGCTGCGATGCGTCCGTCGAAGGGATTGCGGCTCCGCGGCCATGAGGGTGCCGGATTGATTTTTTCATTCGACAGCGTGCCAGCAAGCCGCTACACGTGGTCAGCGTGTGGCGGAATCATATTTGAAGGTTTATCGTTCCCCGCACGCAGAGTGAGACAAACGCAACTGCCGATGGTTGCCGAGTGTCAGATAGTTCGAGATGTTCGAGAGAAGTGAAGATTGCGATTGCGCTTGGTGCGGGACTTATGGTTCTCGCGGAGTTGATGACGGCGCGGGGAGCGCGCGCCGAAACCGGCGTCTTTGCGACCACCTGCGCGGTATGCCATCAGCCGAGCGGTCGCGGTGTTCCCGGCGTTTATCCGCCGCTGGCCGACACGGTCGGCGCGTATGTCCGCATTCCCTCGGGACGCCGTTACCTGATGCACGTTCTGATCAACGGGATGACGGGTCCGATCGTCTCGCACAACGTGACCTACAACGGCCTGATGCCCTCGTTCGCAAACCTCGGTGACGGTGCGATCGCGGCGATTCTGAATCAGGTGCTGTTCAAACTGAATAGAAGGCTGCTGCCCGCCGGTTTCAAGCCGATCACCGCCTCCGAGGTACACGGCGCGCGGCAGGACAAACTTTCGGCCAGCTTGATGTCGCATCGGCGGGCTCGGTTGATGAAGGCGCTCGGCGCGAAAGTCTCGGACGCGGCGCGGAGCGAAGCGCGATGAGGCGGAAAATCGCGGCGGCGATGCTGGGCGCGTTTCTTCTTGCTTTCCCCCCGGCGCGAGTCCGTGCCGAGCCACCGCAGAAACTCTACGAACTCAACTGCTGGGGATGCCACGGGGTGAACGGCGAAGGGGTAAAGAATACAGCGCCGACGCTGGTCGGTGTCGCCAAGTTTCTGAAGGTGCCGGGTGGCCGCGCCTATCTGATCGAAGTGCCGGGCGTCTCGTATTCGAAGCTGAACGACGCCGAGGTCGCGGCGGTGATGAACTGGGTGCTTGGCAACTTCAGCAAAAAAAACCTGTCGGCCGGGTTTACGCCCTACACCGCCGCCGAAGTGGGACGGTACCGGAAAATCCATCTGCCGCGGCTCGCCGAAACCCGAAAACACCTGATCAAGGAAATCGCCGCGCGAAGCGCCGGCGATTGACGCGCGAGACGCCAACGTACGGCCTCGAAACGCGCACGCCGTCGCCTACCGCTCGTTAGGCCACGGTTGCCCGAGGCAGCCGCCGAAGCGTATACGCATCGTTGAGGACCAGCGATCCACTGCGGTCTATCGCCAGGAGAAGCTTTCGATGCTGCACACGTCGATTTGCGATTACTTTGGAATCAAATACCCGATTCTGCTCGCCGGAATGGGCGGCGCGGCGTTGCACAAGGTGGTTGCCGCGGTCTCGAACGCCGGCGGACTTGGCGTGATCGGAGGCGCGGGGCTGCCCGCCGAGGTGCTCAGAAGCGAGATTCGCAAGACCCGCGAGCTTACCGACAAGCCGTTCGCGGTGGACCTGCTTGCGCCGATACCGGACATGATGCGCCCGTACATGCCGATAATACTGGAGGAGAAGGTCAAGATTTTCGTCGCCGGCCTCGCGGTGCCCTCCGAATTCCTCCAGACGATGCACGAGCACGGGATGAAAGTCGTCGTGATGTGCGGCAAGGTGCGCCACGCGCAAAAGGCCCAGGACGGCGGTGCGGATGTGGTCGTCGCGCAGGGAACCGAAGCCGGCGGCCATACCGGGGAAATCGGCCTGATGTCGCTCCTGCCGCAGGTCATACGCGCCGTCAAGCTGCCGGTGCTCGCCGCGGGCGGTATCGCGCACGGAAGCCAGATCGCCGCCGCGCTCATGATGGGCGCGCAGGGCGTCGTGATCGGCACGCGCTTTCTCGCCACGCCCGAGGCGCAGGCCGCGCCCGAGTACAAGCAGGCGATCCTGAAGGCGCGCGAGGACTCGACCATCCGCACACGGGCGTACACGGGCAAGACCGCGCGATGTATCCGGACGCCGTACGCGATGGAATGGGAGCGCGAACCCTCGAAGATAAAGCCGTTCCCCGAACAGGCGATGATCTCGCGGCGCAACTGCGCGATGGACTATGCGGGTATCGACAGCGGCGCCGACCCGGAGCTGACCTTCATGCCGTGCGGACAGGGCGCGGGGATGATCAACGAGGTGAAGCCGGTCGCTGAGGTGATGGCCGATCTGCTGGGCGAAACCGAAGAGGCGCTCAGACGCTCGCAGGACTTGCTCGCCGATCGCGCGGGCGGCCAGTACTCCGCCACCCCGCCGCGCTAGCGCCAGGCGTGACTCCTAAGAATGAGAAACGGCAGGCGAGAGATCTTCGCCTGCCGTTCTTTTGTAACCAGTGACGCGTCACTTATGCGCGAATGTCGGTTCGCAATTGTTGCCGAAGGTGAACGAGTAGAGTCCCACGCTCGGGTCGGCGGTGCTGACCGCGAGCAGATGCTTTCCGAAATCGCGATTGTTCACGACGTAGTACATCCGGCGCGGCACAATCTCCATATACGTCTTTCCCGAAGCGTCGGCCTTCACGTCGACCCCGCGCGCGCTCTGCGTGATCGGCTTGCCGTCCTGCGTGACATAGACCCGGCGCGGTTTGCCGTTGTCGGAGCCTGCGACCATGTAAACAGATGTGGCGCGGTAGTGAAGGAGCACCGCTGAGTCGGACTTCTCCGCGCTGGCATCGGTATGGATGCCGTCGCCGTGCGCCGTCCACGGGCCTTCCAGAGCGGCCGTGTCGATCGGAACCGGATTGGGCGCGACGTAAACGTGGAGCTTGCCCTTCACCAGGTCGCCCTTGTTCGAGATATTCAGGTCGCGCAGCGTGCCGAGATACGTCTCGCGCGTCGTGCGCAGGCATGCGCCACCGTACTGCCGCCGGTCTTCGGTTATCTGGTATTTTGCGGCTTTGAAGCTGAGCGACGGATTGGCCTCCCTGAGCAGGCTCTGGATCAGCATCTCGGTCAAATCGTAATCGCCCTCGCCGAGATGGCGATCGACGACGCGTCCTTTGCTGTCGATCAGGTACTCTGTCGGCCATCCGGGATTATGGAACGCGTCCCAGATCTTTCCGTCGTTGTCGATCACGACCGGATAGGTAATCCCGAAGCGCCGCATCGCTTCGCGCACCAGGTTGGCGTTCTTGGCGAAATCGAACTCCGGCGTATGGACCCCGATTATCACCAGCCCGAGCGGCCCGTACAGCCGGTTCCATCGCTCGAGATACGGAAACGTGCGGATACAGTTGATGCAGGTGTAGTCCCAGAAATCGATCAGGACGACCTTGCCGCGAAGTTCCTTCAGAGTGAGCGGTTTGGAGTTGATCCAGATCTTCGCGGTCGGAAAGTTAGGCGCGGGAAAACGCGGCCCCTCGATTTTCACTACGGCGTAAGAGGCTGAAGCGGCGAAAAGGAGTGTCCCCAGCAAAATCCCGCATAACAGTGCGGCGGTTCTTCTCATAAGCAGATTCAAACCCGCGCGCCACGCAAGAATCAAGCTCGAAAAACGCGCCTTGACTGTCCGGGCTGGCGTACTTATTTTCAAATTCAGGCGCTTCGCGCCGAGAGGAACAATCCCGATGGCAAGCGACAAGGTGCTGCACGTCAGCGATTCCAATTTCGAGACCGAGGTACTGAAGTCCG
This sequence comes from Deltaproteobacteria bacterium, assembly GCA_021827465.1. The sequence continues at coordinate 5,988 of JAKAVX010000077.1, forward strand.
ACAAGCCGGTGCTGGTGGACTTCTGGGCGCCCTGGTGTGGTCCGTGCCGCGCCATCGCACCGATAGTCGACGAACTCGCCAACGAATACGCGGACCGTCTTAAAGTGGTCAAGATAAACGTCGACGACAATCCGATGACGCCGGCGCGTTATGGCGTGCGCGGAATTCCCAATCTGCTCATCATTCGAAGCGGACAGGTGAAGGAGCAAATCGTCGGCGCGGTCCCCAAGGTGCATCTGGTGCGCGCGCTCGAAGGCGCGCTCGCCTGAGCCGCCGCCGAACGCTGCGATTCCGACGATCCCGCCAAACTAGTTGGCAGGCGCCGGCGAGGGTTGTGGTGAAGGCGCCGGCGCTTTGCTGTTCGCCAGTCCGCGCGCCCAGTAGCTCTCCAACTCCGCCTGCTTGACTTTGAAGGCGGTCTTCGCCTCGTCGGGCAGGTAATCGACCAGAGCCCGGTTGTAATCGAGCAGCCTGGGTGCAAGCGTCGAATCGCGCAGGAATGGCGCCTTGGGCGGCAGCAACGCCGTCAGCAGCATCACGCTGAACCCGGCCACCACGCCCATCATCGCGGCCCCGAGCGCGCTTCCCGCCAGCCGATCGGCCCAGCTCAGATGGACGACGTAGATGAGCCGTATCGCCAGCCGGCCGACTATCTCGATAGAAGCAAAGACAGCCGCGAACAGAACGATATAGCCGACCACCGCAGAAGCAACCGGGCTTAGTCCCAGTTGCGATTCGGCGACGTGGGCCGCGCCTTCGTAATAGATCGAAGCGAAATAGATTCCGCACGCGACCGAGGCTATCGAGGTGAGCATCCGAAGCGCCCCCCGGTTCAGCCCGTACAACGCGCCGAGTGCTACAAGCACGATGATCGCGTAGTCCAGTCCGTTCATCCGCAGCACCCCGTGTACGAGAGGCTACACCATCTTGTAGAACGACGCGACGAACCCGCTACGGGCGTTCGATGAGTCCCGCGCTGGTGTATAAATAGAGTCATGCCCAGGGTTTATGTCGACGAGCTTTCACGCCATGTCGGCGAAGAGGTCACTCTTTGCGGGTGGCTGTACAACCGCCGCTCAAGCGGCAAGATCCACTTCCTTCAACTCCGCGACGGAACCGGGATCTGCCAGTGTGTCGCAACCTTGAACGATTTGGGCCCTGAAGCATTCGCCGCCGCCGATCATCTGGGCCAGGAAACCTCGCTCGAGGTGACCGGCGTGGTGCGCGAGGACAAACGCGCTCCGGGAGGCTACGAACTCACCGCGCGCGGCTACCGCACGATCGGCGTTTCGGCCGATTATCCGATCACGCCCAAGGAGCACGGCGTCGCCTTCCTGCTCGACTTGCGTCATCTGTGGATTCGCTCGGCGCGCCAGAACGCGATCCTGAGAATTCGAAGCGAGGTCGAACAGGCCTGCCGCGATTTCTTTTACGAGCGCGGCTTCGTTCTCTTCGATTCGCCGATCCTGACCCCGACCTCGTGCGAGGGCACGACCAATCTGTTCGAAGTCGATTACTTCGGCGAGCGCAAGGCGTACCTGACCCAGAGCGGGCAGCTTTACGCCGAGGCCGGCGCACTCGCCTTCGGCAAGGTCTATTGTTTCGGTCCCACCTTCCGCGCCGAAAAGTCCAAAACCCGCCGCCATCTGACCGAGTTCTGGATGGTTGAGCCGGAGGTTGCGTTCTTCGACCTCGATGACGACATGAAACTCGCCGAGGAGTTCGTGTCCTATATCGTCGCCCGCGTCCTCGATCGACGGCGCGAGGAACTGAAACGGCTCGAACGCGACACCGCGCTTCTCGAGCGCGCCGCTTCAACGCCTTATCCACGCCTCAGTTACGACGAGGCTATCGAGCGGCTTCGCGCCAAGGGCTTCGCGGTCAACTGGGGCGACGATTTCGGCGGCGACGAGGAAACCGCGCTTTCCTCCGAGTTCGACCGTCCCGTGATGGTTCATCGCTACCCCACCCAGTGCAAGGCGTTCTACATGAAGCAGGACCCCGCGCGGCCGGAGGTAGCGCTATGCGTGGACATGCTCGCACCCGAGGGCCACGGCGAGATTATCGGCGGCGGACAACGCGAGGACGGCTACGAAACGCTCAGGCAGAAGATCGTTTCCAACGGCCTTCCGATCGAGCCGTTCAATTGGTACCTCGATCTGCGCCGCCACGGCACGGTGCCGCACGCGGGATTCGGGATGGGAATCGAGCGGTGCGTCGGATGGATCACGGGGACGCCTCATGTGCGCGAGACAATTCCGTTTCCCCGGATGATGGAGCGGTTGGAGCCGTAGAGCCGCTCGCAGCGGGCGTGTGTGGCGGCCCGTCGGGAGGGTATCCTCGCGCCCAAAAGTTCCCACCCAGCAAGAACTTTCGAGCACACGTCCGCGCAGCCAGCGTGGAGCATCGCGGCTGCTTTTGCACCAATATCGCCGACTTCGGAACTTTGGAGACGTTTTTGACGTCCCCGCATGCTTTTGCACGTCTTGACATATCTAAGCCATTGAGAGATAGAATAGCATCCGATGACACCGAATAACGAAGATAGTGGCAGCAAAGGTGTTCATTCGATGCATATACATTCTATTGGTATGTACGGCCTACCACAGTTGAAGAGGTCGCGAATTCAGCGGGTGATCGCGTTGACGCTGGCGATGCTCTTCATTCCCGCCGTTGGATGGGCGGCGCCGCAAGCCTCGGCATACCGCAGGCTCGCCTCGTGGCTTCGCAAGGCGCACAACAATGCTGTCGAGTTCACCCAGGGCGGCCCTTATGACGTCAGAACCTTCGGAGCGGTTCTGGACGGCATCACGGACGACTCCGCGGCGATTCAGCGCGCCGTGGATCAGCAGGGCAAGATAATCTTTCCGCCCAATTCCGCCGCCTAAGAT
>JAKAVX010000078.1 GCA_021827465.1 Deltaproteobacteria bacterium
CAAGCGTGTTAAACACATTGCTCGGGCTGTGGCTGGTATACGCGGCGGTTCTTGATCCGGGTCTTCTGGAGACGAGTCCCTGGACGCTTCTGGCGTCGGCCGTCGGGCTGGTGGTCCTGGGCCTGTGGGCGTGCCGCGTCGATTACCTGAAATGGCCGGGGATTACGTGCGTCGCCCTGGGGGTCGGGCTGCTCGTGCTGCTTGCTTCGGGCGCGCGGACACTCTCGATGACGCTGACGTTCTGGGTGACCTTCTGGGTCGGGGTAATCGCGGGCGTGCTCTCGCTATGGTCGGTGTTCTATCGGCGCGAATCGGAGGAATCCACCGACGCCGAGGCTCACGCGGCGGAAGCTGTGTCGCAATCGTAATCGCCGTCGGCGCGCAATTCGCCAGCGCGCGGGATTAAGGCGCCGCGCGGTTGACCAGCCAATCGCTCATTCCTTGAGGACTTCCGCAAGGAACTGGCGCAGATTGAGTCTCCGGCCGCGAAGCACCTATTCATCCTGGCCAAGGCCAATCACCTGATGCACCTGAGAATCGGAGAGTACGTCCCGCTGATTGCGGCAGCCGATATGACCGGCCACTACGGCGTCGGCGTGCTGCTCGAGAGCTGCCTTGCGGACAAACTCGCATTCGTCGAACGGACGCATCGGATGATCCGATACATGGTCGAGGGCAGGATGGCGGCGAAGCTGGCAGCGTAAGATCTCGTCCGCGTCATCTGAAATGAAAAGGCGGCGTGCATCGGCTAAAACGTCGGTGCGCGCCGCCTGCATTTGAGCGGATAAAGCCGCTTTCCGGCGCCCCTTTGCGCGGTTATCATCCCTTGTTGGGAGGAAATCGGCGCTTTTCCCTTGATGGCCCCCGCTAAAACAGCAGAAGCCGGTGACTCGTCCGCTCCGAAACGCATCCTGATCGTCCTGCTCGGCGCGATCGGAGACGTGGTGCGTGCGCTTCCACTGCTCGGGCGGATTCGCCGCGGATGGCCGTCGGCGCATATCGCATGGGCGGTCGAGCCCAAATCCGAGCCGATTCTTCGCCACCATCCGTGGCTCGACGAGATCATACTATTCGACCGAAGGCGGGCCCCGTATTCGGTTTTCCCGTTCCTTTTAAAAATCAGGGCAGGGCGCTTCGATGTCGCGCTCGATCTTCAGCGTATCCTCAAAAGCGGTGTAATTTCGCGCTATTCGGGTGCGCCTGAGCGGCTCGGCTTTTCGGCGGCGAACAGCAAGGAGATGAATCATCTTTTCTCCACGCGCCGGATCGAGCCGCAGACCGAGATGAGCCTGAAGCTGCTCCAGTACCAGGCGTTTGGCGACGCGCTCGGGCTTGCGCGATGCGAGATCGAATTCGGGCTCGCCGCGCCCGAAGAGGAACGCGCGCGTGCGCGGGAACTTCTGAGCGGTGCGCCGCGCCCGATGCTCGGCGTGATCCTGGGTTCTTCATGGCCGAGCCGGATCTATTTTCCAGAATCGATCGCCGCGGTTATCCGCGGACTTTCCCGCGAGAATGGCGCCGGTCCGGCACTGTTCCCGGTTCTGCTCGGCGGTCCCGATGAGGTTGCGCTCGGGCGCGCGGTCGCCGACCGGATGCAGGGCGCGCCGATGCTCAATCTTGCGGGCCGCACCTCGCTTCGCGATCTGGTCGCGATCTTTCCCGAGTGCGCGGCGGCGTTCGGTCCCGATTCGGGTCCGATGCATATCGCGGCGGCGACGGGGTGTCCGGTCATCTCGCTATGGGGTTCGACGTCGCCGATTCGTTCCGCGCCATGGGGTTTCGAGCGCTTCGCGCTGCGCGGCGAGATCCCGTGCCATCCCTGCTACCTCAGGCGATGCCCGATCGGGCGCGAGTGTATGCATCGGATCAGCCCCGAGAGCGTAATCGAAGCAGTGAAATCTGCCGTCCGTATGCGGGCCGGCGACGCGTCGTCCACGGCCGGCGCGCAGGCGCCTGCCGGGAGTTCCCGATGACCCGGGGGCCCGGCGCTCACATGGAAGGCTCGGGGTGGCGGTTCATGTTTCCGGGCGCGGAACTGAGCGCTGAGTCTCGCGAGCGGTTGATTGCGTCCACGATGGAAGCGGTTTCTGGATCTCGCGGCGAGCCGCTGCGGCGCTCGCGGCATGCTTCGACGTACCGGATTCGGATGAGCGGCAGGCCGCTCGATTCGGGCGCGGATACCGTCTTTCTCAAGGTGCTCGACGCTCCTTCGGGAGCCGCCTCGCTGCTCAAGTGGGTATGGCGCGGCGCCGTCGCGCATCACGTGGTCCGGATTACCGCGAAACTTCGGCGTGACGGAATCGAAGCGCCTCGCGTGCTGTTGGCCGGCTACGATCGGGCTTCGGGACGTGAGTTGGTGGCGATCGAGGGTGTAGCGGGCAAGATGGTGTCGTATTACATGGATCGCAGCTCGAATACCCCGAGCGCGACCCGGCGCGAGATCCTGCATGCGCTCGGACGTGAGATTGCCCGGCTCCATCGCCTCGGCTACGTTCACGGCGATCTCACCCCGTATAATGTTATCGTGACGTGTGTTTCGCCGCCGCGCTTCGCGTTCATCGATCACGAGCGCACCCGGCGCCGAAGCGTGTTTGCCGTCGGCCGTCATCGGATGCGCAACCTGATACAGCTTGGACGCTTCGACATCCGGGGGCTTTCGCGCAGCGATCGGGTGCGCGTGCTTGCCGCGTATGCGGCCGAGATGGGAATTGACAGGCGCCGCACGCTCCGGGTTGCGGCGCGGATGCTTCAGGCGCGGCTTGCCCGCGACGGGGCGCGCAACGACGGTGGCTCCAGGAGTTCCGCTTGCGCAGTGGTGGGCCAGGGAAGAGTGGGAGGAAGCTGATGGCTGAGGAAACGCCAAAAATATCCGTCGTCATCCCCGTCTACAACGAAGTAAAAACCATCGGCCAGGTTTTGGACCGGGTTCTCAGGTGCGGATTCGACGTCGAGATTATCGTGGTCGACGACGCCTCGACCGACGGGACGCGCGACTTCCTGCGCACCTTCGAGCATCCCGCGGTCAAGGCTCTGTACCACGCGAAAAATCGCGGCAAAGGCGCGGCGCTCAGGCTCGGCTTCGCCGCCGCGAGCAATCGTTACGTCTTCGTTCAGGATGCCGACCTCGAATACGATCCGAAGGACTATACGCGCGTGATAGAGCCGCTGCTCGACGGACGCGCGGACATGGTGTACGGCTCGCGCTTTCTCGGCGGGCCGCATCGCGTGCTCTTCTTCTGGCATTACCTCGGCAACCGGCTCGTCACGCTTGTCTCGAACATGATAAGCGACCTCAACCTGAGCGACATGGAAACCGGGATGAAGGCGTTCTTGCGGGAAAAGCTCGTGGAGCTAAAATTGAGCGCCAACCGATTCACCTTCGAGCCCGAAATTACGAGCAAGGCGGCGCGGGCGCGATGGCGCATCTACGAGGTGCCGATTTCGTATTCGGGACGCACCTACGAGGAAGGCAAGAAGATCGGATGGCGCGACGCGATAAGCGCAATCGTTGCGATCCTCTACTACCGGTTCCTCGATTGAGCCGATCCTGCGACTGAACCACGATGCTCGAACAAAGCGCCGGCGGAAACGAAGACGAAGGTTCGGACGACTCGCGCGCGGTGGAGCGTGCCGAACGCCCGCTCAGCGTGCTCGGAGTCGATCCCGAGCTTGGATTCGCCGGCGGCGAGACGCAGGTCTTGGGACTCACGCTCGAACTGCTCCGCGCGGGGCATCGGGCCGAGCTCGCCTGCGATCCGCGCGGTGCGCTTTACGCGCGAGCGAGCGCGATGGGCGTAGTATGCCGTCCGCTCGCGATCCGAAACGCATTCGATATCCCGGCTGCGCTCCGCCTGCGCGCGATCCTTGCGCAGGGGCGCTACGACATTGTTCATTTCCATACCTCGCGGGCGCATTCGATGGCGCCGGCGGTCGGCGGGATGGCGCGCGCGACGGTCGTCACGCGGCGGATGGATTACCGGCCGAATCGCCTGTTCGCTCCATATCTTTACAATCGCGCGGTTGACGCCGTCGCCGCCATCTCGACCCCGGTCGCGCACGCGCTCGAAGCGGCGGGCGTGAGCCCGGATCATCTGGTGATTATCCCGTCCGGCGTCGATTGCGACCGGTTTCGTCCGCCGACGCCCGGCGAAAGATGCGCCGCGCGCGAACGTTTCGCTATCGCCTCCGAGGAATTCGCCATCGGCACGGTCGGCGCGCTCGAAGAAAGAAAGGGCCATCGCTACCTGCTCGAAGCGATCGCGGCGCTCGGCGCGGAGCCGGGGATGGAGCGCGTCGTATGCCTTGTTGCGGGCGGCGGCTCGCTCGGGAGCGAGCTTGCCGAGGTCGCAGAACAGCGCGGAATCTCGGCGCGGGTGCGGATGCTCGGGCAGGTGGAAGACTCGAAGCCGCTGCTTGAAGCGCTGGACCTGTTCGTGTTTCCCTCGCTTAAGGAAGGCCTCGGCGTTGCGATGCTCGAGGCGATGGCGTCGGGGCTGGCGGTAATCGCGAGCGCCTCGGGCGGCGTCATCGACGCGATCGAAGACGGCGTGAGCGGGGTTCTGGTCCCGCCCGCCGACGCGCAGGCGATAGCGGGCGCGATAGCGCGCCTTTCGCGCGACGAGGCCGTGCGGCGCCGGATCGGGGCTGCGGCGCGCGAACGGGCGCGCGCGCGGTTTTCGGTTGCGGCCATGGCTCGGCGAACGATCGAACTCTACCGCGCCTGTCTTGAGAAAAACGGCGTGTACGGAGGAAGGAACTGAACATCAGATGCGCAGTATGACCGGCTTTGGACGCGCCAGTATCGAACGCGACGGCGTGCGGGTGCTCGCGGAGATACGCTCGCTGAATCAGCGCTTCTTCGAACTCAAGATGAACCTGCCGAGAGGATGGGGCGAGCACGAGGCACAGCTAAGAAAGCTGGTGCAGACCGCGGTCTCGCGTGGGCGGGTCGAGCTTTTCCTGCGCCACGTAACCGTGAAGCCGCCGCCCGTCACGCTCCAGGTCAATGAGCGGCTTGCCGCCATGTACCTGAACGAATTGCGCCGGCTCGGCAAGAGTTTTCATATCGAGGGGCCGATCGGAATCGAGGCGATCATGCATCGCCCCGAGATATTTCACGTCGTTGAGGACGAGAACGACCATGCGCACGGCGTAAAGCTCGGCTTCGAAGCGGTCACCAAGGCGCTAAAGCGCCTGGAGGCCGAGCGCTTTCGCGAGGGCAGGAGCTTAAAACGCGACTTCGAGGCGCGGATCAAAAAGATGTCGCGGATGGTGCCGAAGGTCGAGGAGCTTGCGGAAAAGACCCGCGAGGAAGTGATCGCGAACTTCAAGCTTCGGATGCGGGAATTGCTCGGCGAACTGCCGCTCAACGAGAAACGGCTTTACGAGGAAGCCTCGGCGGCTGCCCAGCGCGGAGATATCGCCGAGGAACTGACCCGGCTCAGAATCCATCTGGACGCGCTGGCCGACCTGCTCAAGCGCGATGGCCCGGTCGGAAAGCCGATAGAATTCCTGCTTCAGGAGATTAACCGCGAGGTCAACACCATCGGCTCGAAGTCGCAGAATGCGCAGCTCTCGCAATTGACGGTGGAGATGAAGGGCGAGGCAGAGAAGATGCGCGAGCAGGTACAAAACGTCGAGTAGGCGGCAAAAGACGCCATTTGCGTCGCACTGACGCTTTATATTAGGCTGTTTGATGAAGGATTTCGTGCCGCCAAGACGCGGTATAGTGTTTATAGTCTCCGCTCCGTCCGGAGCCGGCAAGACCACGATTTCGCGTGCCGCGCTCGAGCGGATACCGGAGCTTGCCGCCTCGGTGTCAGTAACAACCCGCCGTCCGAGGGGAAGCGAGGTGGACGGTACGGACTATCGGTTTGTGACCGACGACGAGTTCAGACGAATACACGAACGCAACGAACTGGCGGAATGGGCCCAGGTCTTCGACGCCTGCTACGGAACTCCCAAACAGCCTCTCGACGAGGCCATTGCCTCGGGTCGCGACATCCTGCTTGATATCGACATACAGGGCGCGCGTCAGATAAGAGCGGCTTACCCACGTGACACGGTTACGATCTTTGTCCTCCCGCCTACGTTCCAGGAACTGGAACAGCGCCTGCGCCGGCGCGGCACCGAATCGGAGGCCGCAATCCAGTGCCGGCTCGAGCGTGCACGCGAGGAAGCGCGCGCGTACGTCGAGTACGACTACCTCATCATCAACGACGACGTGGACGAGTCTATCGGGCTTTTGCTTTCGATCGTCACCGCCGAGAGGTCAAGGGTGACGCGGCTTAGCCAGGGCTTCGTGCCGTGGAAGAGTTAGCGCAAAGCGAACCTTCGGAATTGGACGAGCTGATAAGCTCGGTTCTCGCCTATGACCCGCAGGCCGACACTGCACTGATTCGGCACGCCTACGACTACTCGGCCCGGATGCACGCCGAGCAGAAGCGAGAGTCGGGCGAGCCCTACGTGACCCATCCGCTCAGCGTGGCGATCATTTCGACAAGGCTCAAGCTTGATCTCCCGTCGATCGTGACGGCGCTGCTCCACGACGTGGTCGAGGACACGCACGTCTCGCTCCAGGAAATCGAGTCGCTGTTCGGCGCAGAGGTTGCGCGGCTGGTCGACGGAGTCACCAAGGTCTCGAAGATCACGTTCTCGAGCCGCGAGGAAAAGCAGGCCGAGAACTTCCGCAAGATGATTATCGCGATGGCTCAGGATATCCGGGTCGTGATGATCAAGCTTGCCGACAGGCTTCACAACATGCGGACGCTCGGCGCGCTGCCGCGCGAGCGCCAGCGCGAGATCGCGCGCGAGACGCTCGAGATTTACTCGCCCATAGCGCATCGGCTCGGCATCTACTGGCTCAAGTCCGAACTCGAGGACAACGCCTTCCGCTACCTGAATCCGCAGGCGTACTCGATGCTGAAGACGCTGGTCGCCAAGCGCAAAACCGAGCGCGAGGCGTACATCAGCGCGGTTATCGATATCCTTTCCAAGCGTCTTGCCGAGTCAGGTGTGACGGCAGAGGTGACCGGCCGACCGAAGCATTTCTATTCGATCCACACCAAGATGCGCGAGGAGGGCCTCGCCTTCGATCAGATCTACGATCTCGTCGCCTTCCGCATCATCGTGGGCACGGTGCGCGAATGCTACGAGGCGCTCGGCGTGGTGCATGCGAACTGGAAGCCGGTGCCGGGCCGGTTCAAGGACTACATCGCGCTGCCCAAGCCCAACATGTACCAGTCGCTGCACACCACGGTTATCGGGCCGCACGGCCAACGCATGGAAGTGCAGATTCGAAGCCGCGAGATGCATCGCGTGGCCGAGGAGGGAATCGCCGCGCACTGGACCTACAAGGAAGGCGGTTCCGCCGAACGCGACACGCAGCGTTTTGCCTGGCTTCGGCGGTTGGTCGAATGGCAGCAGAACCTGAAGGACCCGGCGGAATTTCTCTCCACCGTGCGCGACGATCTCTTTCCCGAAGAGGTCTTCGTGTTCACGCCCAAGGGCGACGTGCTCGATTTTCCCAAGGACTCCTCGGTTATCGACTTCGCCTACAGGATCCACTCCGAGGTCGGCAATCATCTGGCCGGCGCCCGGGTGAATGGGCGGATGGTTCCGCTTCGGTACCGGCTTCAGTCGGGCGATACGGTCGAAGTAATCACCAACGACAGGCAGACCCCGGGCAAGGACTGGGCAAACTTCGCGGCGACCGCGCGCGCCAAGAGCAGAATCCGCCAATGGTTTCGCCAGCAGCAGTCCGACCGTTCGCGTGATCTCGGAGTCTCGCTGCTCGATCGCGAACTGGAGCCGCTCAGACTCAGCGTCGCGCAACTCAGGAACGAGAAACGTCTGGACGCGGTGCTGAAGGAATTCTCGCAGCGCGATCCCGACACGCTTCTTGCTGCGGTCGGGTACGGCATCCTCACGCCGTCGCAGCTTCTGGCGAAAGTCCTCAAGCCCGAGGAGCTGAAAACCTATCGCGCCGAAAAACAGCCGGCTGAACGGCAGCCCGCGCGCGAGCAGCGAAAGGCAATCAGCAGCGCGGTTGTGGTCTCGGGCGTGGGCGACGTCCTAGTGCGGTTCGCGCGATGCTGCAATCCATTGCCGGGAGAGGCGATAACCGGATTCATCACGCGCGGGCGCGGCGTCACGGTGCATCTGGCGGGATGCACTCACGCGCTGATGAGCGATCCGCAGCGGCGCGTGCCGGTGGTGTGGAAGGACGGAGACCTGGCGCCGCGGCCGATTCGCCTGGAAGTGCTGTGCGTTGATCAGCCGGGGCTGCTCGCCGCGATGTCGAAGGCGATAGCCGCGGCCGGCGTCAATATAACCACCGCCGAGGTCAAGACCACGGGCGTCGACGGGCGGGCGCTTTCCATCTTTGAGCTTTCGGTCGCCAACGCGCGGCAGTTGAACACGTTGATGAGTTCAATCGCCGCGATCGACGGCGTGATGCGGGTTTCGCGCCTTGGCCAGCAAAACGGCCAGCATTATTAGCCCCTTCGTCCGGCTTTCGACACGCGCACGCCACCTTCCTGCAATCACACATAGCCGATCACTTCGCTTTACGCGCGGGGCGCGATAACCTCGATGCCGCGCGCGCAGCGCCGACGCGGCTCTCGCCGCGATTCGTGAGGAACATGCACGATGAAGACGGCGGTCGAAACCAGACAGGCTCCAGCCGCAATCGGTCCTTACTCGCAGGCTGTCGTGGGCGGGCAATGGATGTTTAGCTCGGGGCAGATTGGACTCGACCCGCAGACCGGCGCGCTGGTCGCGGGCGGAGTCGAGGCCGAGAGCCGGCGCGCGCTGGAAAACCTGCGCCAGGTTCTGAGCAAGGCCGGACTTGGCTTTGACGACGTGGTAAAGACGAC
>JAKAVX010000079.1 GCA_021827465.1 Deltaproteobacteria bacterium
CGCGGCGGCGCCGCTCAAATCGCGTCCGAGATGCCCGGGATGAACAGCGGCTCCATCGCGTAGCGTGTGGCGTCGGCCTCCATCTCGGCGCGCGACGGCACTGCCACCGCTTCGCCCGCCGCGTTGAGGATGTCGCGCAGTATGGTCGTGTCGCTCGATGAATTCAGGAACAATCCCGGTCGGCTCAGCACGAAGTGCACCGCCCTGCGAATCGCGTCGCGGTCGCGAAGCGGTTCGTACCAACTGAACTTCCGCTCGCCGCCATTTTGCCATCGCCGGCGCGCCACCGATTTGATCGTCTGGGTCGCAACGCCGCGCTCTCGGCAAATTGTCAGCAGAGCTTCCACGTCCGCCGCGTATTGCTCGATACCCATCATCGTGAAGTTGTACGGAAACAACACCGAGTCGAAGGCGAAGCGTTCGAGGCTTCGCCGATGCATCGCGGCGACGCGGGTCCCATGTCCGGTCACGCCGATAAACCGTACCAGCCCCTGCGCGCGCGCCTCGACCAGCGCTTCAAGCGCGCCGCGCGGTCCGAGAGCCGTTTGCCATTCATTCTCATCGACGAGGTTGTGAAGCTGGATCAGATCCACATGGTCCACGCGCAGCCGCTCGAGCGAACGATGCAGACCGTCGCGCGCGCCGTCATAGGTGCGTTCTCCAGTCTTGGTCGCGAGAAAGAAATGTTTGCGATGCTCGCGCATCCAGGGGCCGATTCTCAGTTCCGAGTCGCCGTACGCGGCGGCGGTGTCGATATGGTTGACGCCGTATTCGAGCAGGATGTCGAGGACGCGATCAGCCTTCCCCTGCTTCATCGCGCCGAGCGCGGCGGCGCCGAAAATGACGCGTGTGCTTCGATGGCCGGTTCTCCCGAACTGAATGGTTTCAATCACGATGCACCTCGGCGGATTGTTCTCATGGCACAAGGGTTAATTATCCCAAGCCGCACGCGAACCGCTAACGGCGCCTTAGCCCCGGGCGACCAGAGTTTCAGGGGGCGGTTGCAACAAGGGGCGCTACGATGCCACAGGAAAAGGCAATCGTGCCCGGGCCGCATCTGGCGATGGAGGAAACTCAAGCGATGAGTAATGACCTGTCTCGCGAGATGAAGCGATACACCGCAATCCTGGTGCTGTTGCTGCTTGCGGTTGGATGTTACCTGGTGGTGCGGCCTTTCGTCACTGCATTTCTCTGGGGCGGCATCATCGCGATTTCAACCTGGAGCCTTTACGGCCGCCTCCTGCATATTACCGGTGGACGGCGCGCGCTTTCGGCGACACTGATGAGTCTGGCGCTCGCCGCTGTCCTGCTGGCGCCGATCGCAGCGCTGGGCCTGCATCTTGCGGAAAGGTTGCCCGCGCTAAGCGAGCGCGCAGCCGATGTGCTGTCGGGCGGCGTAAGTCAGCCTCCGGAGTGGGTTTCGCGGATTCCGCTCGTCGGCAAATCCGCTGCCGCACGCTGGCGATCGATAGCTGGCAACCCGGAGCACGCGCGCGAGGCCCTTCTACCGCTGATCAAGCCGGTAAGGGAGTTCCTGGTCAATTTTTCTGCGGGCGTCGGCAGGGGCGTTCTGGAATTCGTGATGGCGTTGATGATTGCGGGCATGCTTTACGTCCGGGGCGAGGGTCTCGGCGACGGCCTGTATCGAATCGCGCAGCATCTTGGCGGCGAGGTCGGTAGCCGGCAAGTCGCCGTGGTCGAGTCCACCGTGCGCGGTGTATTCAAAGGTGTAATTGGCACGTCCGCAGTGCAGGCAATACTTGCCGCAATCGGGTTCTGGCTGGCCGGTGTGCCTCGACCGGTTCTTCTTGGGATCGCTACCTTCTTCGTTTCGGTAGTGCCGGGGGGACCCACGATACTCTGCCTCCCGGCGGCGATATGGCTTGATGCGAACGGCAGTGCCGGTTGGGCGGTCTTCACGGCGATCTGGGGTCTGGTTGTCATTGTCGGCGGCGACAATTTTATCCGTCCGCTGTTGATCGGCAGGGGAGTGGAAGCGCCGTTTATCCTGATTCTGCTCGGCGTGATCGGCGGAGTCTTTGCCTTTGGTTTTCTCGGTATCTTTATCGGTCCGACGCTACTGGCGGTCGCGCATAATCTGCTTCGCGGCTGGATTGCCGGCATGGAGGCCTGATTCGGCGGGCCGGTCCTCACCTCGATTTAGCAGTGTCCAGCGAAAAGCTTCGCGCGTCATCAACGATAGGTCTCTGGAATTGGTGTCGGCCTCCGGCGGAGCAATTCAGTGGTCGTCGCGTATTTTGGGGCGCAACTGCCAGCGTTGAGAAGGCAAAACAAATTGAGAATTCGGTCAAGAAATTTAGAGAACGCTTCGACTGCTTACAGTAAGCCAAGCAAATTAAAGGTTTTGCAATAAGACTGCTTGCACGCTAACTAAGAGGGTGTCGGGGATGGTCGGTGTGAGTACGCAAGGCGGTCCGGATCTGAACCTGCTTGGCGAGAAAATGTACGCCCTGATTGCCGAGCTTTATCCGATATGCCGCAGCATCACCGGCGACGGAATCAGGGAAACGCTGCGTGGCCTGAAGCGCTGCATCCCGCTGACCCTGCATGAAGTTCCATCGGGTACCGAGGTGTTCGATTGGACGGTGCCACGCGAGTGGAACATCCGCGACGCCTGGGTGAAAAATTCCAAGGGCGAGCGGGTGATCGATTTCCAAGAATCGAATCTGCATGTCGTCAGCTACAGCGTGCCCGTGCGGAAGAAAATGTCCCTGGAGGAGCTGAAACCGCACCTGTTCACCCTGCCGGAGCATCCCGACTGGATTCCCTACCGGACCAGTTATTACAGGGAAAACTGGGGATTCTGCCTGGCGCATCGGCGGTTTCTGGAACTCGCTGAGGAGGAGTACGAAGTCTGTATCGACGCGTCCTTGCAGGATGGCCATCTGTCCTATGGTGAATACTACATTCCGGGACAGAGTACCGACGAAGTGTTGATTTCCGCGCACGCCTGCCATCCCTCGCTCGCGAACGAGGCTTTGTCCGGCATCGTGATTAGCGCGTTCCTTGCGCGGTATCTCGCGTCGACACAGAACAGATATTCGTATCGATTCATATTCATTCCGGCGACGATCGGCTCGATTACGTGGCTGAGCCTGAATGAAAGAAATCTCTCCCGTATCAAGCATGGACTGGTGTTGACCAGCGGAGGCGACGATGGTGCGCTTTCGTACAAACGAAGCCGGCACGGTGAGGCGGAAATCGATCGCACGGCGGCTTTTGTGACCGGGCAATCCGGGCAGGAAGCGCAGGTGACGGATTTCTCTCCCTACGGCTACGACGAGCGGCAGTTCTGCTCGCCGGGGTTCAATCTGCCGGTTGGCCGCTTGTGCCGAAAAGTCCACGGCACTTATCCGGAATATCATACTTCCGCCGACAACATGGATTTCGTGCACCCGGATTCTCTGGCCGATACCTTCAAGGTATGTCTTGCGATCTTTTCGGTGCTCGAAAGGAACCGCACCTACCTGAATTTGAATCCCAAGTGCGAACCGCAACTGAGCAAGAGAGGACTGTACAGGACGATAGGGGGACAGCATTCCGGAGCGGAATTGAACGAGATGGCGGTGCTATGGGTACTGAACTTCTCCGATGGAAAGCACTCGATACTGGACATCACGGAGCGCTCGGGCATCGCTTTCGATCAGCTTCATCGCGCTGCGAGTGCGCTTCGGGAATGCGGGCTTCTCGAGGAACTCGCGCCCCAGGGCGCGAGGAGCTAGCGGACGGTCTTAGTCATGGCGGCGCTGAGGCATCAGGTTGCCGTGGTTACCGGGGCGAGTAGCGGTATCGGGCGGGCGATTGCGCTTGGTCTGGCGCGCGAAGGCGTTACGCTGCACATGGTGGGACGCCGGACCGATGCTCTGGACGCGGTCGCACAACAGGCGCGGGAGAGAGTCTCGGAAGTCGCGACTCATAGCGTCGACCTTGAAGATGTAGCGCAAATCGGCGCTCTGGCGTCGGCACTTTGCCGCCGATGCGACGGGATCGATTTGCTTATACATAGCGCGGGTGTTTTTGCGATGGGGCCGGTAGAGACTGCGCCCGTGTCGGAACTGGATCGGCAGTATCGGGTCAATGTTCGGGCGCCCTATCTGCTGACGCAACTACTGCTGCCTCTGTTGCGCGCACGGAAAGGGCAGATCGCATTTATCAATTCGAGCGTGGGTCTGACCACGCGCGCAGGTATCTCCCAGTACTCCGCGACCAAGCATGCTCTCAAGGCCGTCGCCGATAGCCTGCGAGCCGAGGTCAACGGGGACGGGATTCGGGTTTTAAGCGTGTATCCCGGGCGAACCGCCACGCCGCAGCAGGCGGCAATTCACGAAATCGAATGCAAGCCGTATTGTCCGGAGCTGCTGATGCAGCCTGAAGACGTCGCGGCAATGATCATTCAGGCATTAAAAGCCGAAACGACGGCGGAAGTTACAGACATCAATATACGCCCGCTGAGGAAGAACTGACGGCTTCGCAATAAGGATCGAGATTGGGATTCGGAAAACCAGGGGTGGAAATCTGATTTAGGAACGTAGAATCGGACGGGGCAGGCAGATCGATCATTGCGCGCATCGAGAGGAGTTGGCTCATGAAGGTAGTGATTCTGGCTGGAGGTCTTGGTACCCGCTTGCACGAAGAGACAGAGTTCCGGCCCAAACCAATGGTTGAGATCGGCGGGCGGCCGATTCTCTGGCACATTATGAAGATCTACGCGTACTACGGGCACACCGACTTCGTGGTCTGTCTCGGATACAAGGGCGACGTCATCCGCGACTACTTCGTCAACTACGAAATTCGCAACCGTGATTTTACCGTTACCCTCGGCTCCAATCAGATCGACATACTCAACGACCACGAGGAAAAGGGCTGGAACGTTACGTTGGCCGAGACCGGCGACAAGACGCAAACCGCCGGCAGAATCGGACGCGTTGCCAAGTACGTGGGCCAGAGCACCTTCCTGATGACGTACGGCGACGGTGTGGCCGACGTCGATATCGACAAACTGATTGATTTTCATCGCCGCCACGGAAAACTTGCGACGGTTACAGCGGTGCGGCCATCGTCGCGCTTCGGTGAGTTGTCGATCAGGGACGGGACAGTTACCGCCTTTCGCGAGAAGCCGCAGGTGACCGAGGGTTGGGTAAACGGTGGTTTTTTGGTCCTTGAGCCGGGCGTGTTGGACCTTATCAAGCGCGACGAGGACACGCTCGAGGACGTGATATTGGGGCAACTAGCCGCGCGCCAGCAACTCGCGGTCTACCAGCACCAGGGCTTCTGGCAGTGCATGGACAACATGCGCGAGATGCTGCTCTTGAACGATATGTGGGCGAAGGGCCGCGCGCCATGGAAAATCTGGGCGAATGGCGAGCCTATCGTCATGCAGAAGGCGGTTTGACGGGCAATCAGCTACGGGAGACGGTTCCTGTGTCAAAGCAAACGCTGAGAGTGCTGTTGACGGGTCACGACGGATATATCGGTTCGGTGATGGGACCGTTCCTCGCCGCGCAGGGTCATCGGATAGTCGGTCTGGACACCGGGTTTTTCGAGAACTGCGATCTGCGCAAGGATTCGCCCGGGTTTTCCGTCGTGCGCAAGGACATTCGAGATATCGACCGTGCGGACCTCGAAGGCTTCGACGCGGTGATTCATCTGGCCGCGCTATGCAACGATCCGCTCGGACAGATCAATCCCGACCTTACGATGGAGATCAATCACGCGGCCTCGGTGCGGCTGGCGTCGCTCGCCAGGGATGCGGGCGTCAAGCGGTTTCTTTATTCGTCGTCCTGCTCGATGTACGGCGCGGCGGGAGAGGCCGTGCTGACCGAAGAGGCGGAACTTAGTCCGCTGACGGCTTACGCGTTATCCAAGGTCCGTTCCGAGGCCGACATCTCACACCTTGCGACGTCGGCCTTCAGCCCGGTGTTCCTGCGCAACGCGACCGCCTACGGAGCCTCGGCGCGGCTTCGTGCCGACGTGGTGCTTAACAATCTCACCTGCTGGGCATTTGCGACCGGCAGGATAAAGATAATGAGCGACGGCACTCCGTGGCGTCCGATCGTTCATATCGAGGACATATCGCGCGCTTTTGCCGCCGCCCTGATTGCTCCGGTCGAGAATATCCATAACCAGGCGCTGAATATCGGGGTCAACGGCGAGAATTATCAGGTGCGCGAGCTTGCCGACATAGTACAAGGGGAAATGCCGGATTGCGTTGTCGAATACGCCGGCCAGGGGGGTCCCGACCCGCGCAACTACCGGGTGGATTTCAGCAAGGCGAAGCGGCTGCTCCCTGACTTTCATCCCGAGTGGAATGCGCGCCGCGGCGTCAGGGAACTGCTCGACGCACTCAAGGCAAGCGCAGGCTCCCGGGAAGGGTTTCTCGACGGCAAGTTCACACGGCTGGTGCGTCTGCGCCATCTGATGGAGAGCGCTCGGCTGAATTCGTCGCTTCGATGGCAGGAGGCCGGCTCCTCGGCGGTATCGGCCTGAGAAGGCGCATGCGGCTCGGCGCGGCCGGGTGCGCGCTTGACGCTCGGGCCGTGAGTCTTTCGGTGCTTCGACAAGGGGATGTGAACCACGTGAGCACCACAGCATCGGCGATGAAGAGATGCCTCGGATGCGGCGGCGCGCGGCCGGATCCGTTTCTGGACCTCGGGTTGATGCCGCTTGCGAATTCCTACCTGAAGCCCGAGCAGGCGGCAGGCGAGCGGCGATATCCGCTCGCGGTATGCTATTGTCCGGCTTGCCAACTGGTGCAAATCACCGAGCCGGTCCCGCCCGAACAACTATTCACCGAGTATGCCTATTTCTCCTCGTTCTCGGACAGTTTCGTGGAGCACGCGCGGCAGATGGCGGAAAGCCTTGTCGAACGGTTCCATCTCGGGCCTGAGAGCGGGGTTCTGGAAATAGCCAGCAACGATGGCTACCTGTTGCGTCATTTCCAGCGCGAGGGAGTTCCGGTCCTTGGTATCGAGCCGGCGCGAAATATCGCGGCCGAGGCGCGGCGGCGCGGCGTGCCGACGCTTTCGCGCTTCTTCGGGCCCGACTCAGTCGAAGAAATCCGCGCGCAGTTCGGAGACGCAGACGTCATAATCGGCAATAACGTGCTGGCGCATGTCCCGGGCATCAACAGCTTTCTCGGGGCGGTTGCGCGATGCCTCAAGAGCACGGGCGTCGCGGTGTTCGAGTTTCCGTATCTGAAGGATCTGCTCGATCAGGGCGAGTTCGACACTATCTATCACGAGCACGTCTTCTACTATTCGCTGAGCGCGGTCTCGGAGCTTGCGCGCCGCGCCTCGCTGGAGCTGTGCGATGTGATATGGCAGTCCGTCCATGGCGGATCGCTCAGGATTTTCCTGCAGCATCGGGGCGCGGGGCCGATCCAGCCGAGCGTCGGCAGGATGCTGGCGGACGAGGAGGCATGCGGACTGACGCGAGCCGATTCATATGCACGCTTCGGCGCGAGAGTCGCGCAGTTGCGCGGCGAACTCACGGCTCTGCTCGAGCGTCTCAGGTCCGCGGGCAAGAGGCTGGCCGCGTACGGCGCTCCGGCCAAGGGCAACACGCTGCTCAACTACTGTCGTATCGACGCCACGGCCCTCGAATTCACGGTGGACCGCAGCCCGCACAAGCAGGGGATGCTGCTGCCGGGGTCGCATCTGCCCATTCTCGCGCCGGAGGAACTGCTCGCCCGAAGACCCGACTACGCGCTGATTCTGCCGTGGAATATCGCCGACGAGATCGTTGCGCAGCAGCGGGAGTACGTGCGTCGAGGCGGCCGGTTTATCCTTCCCATCCCAACGCCTGCCATCCTCGAGAACGGCCACAGGTGAACTGTGCCAGGGCGGGGCGGTGCGATGAAGTTCGCCGAGACAGCCCTTGCAGGTGTGTTCGTAATCGACCTTGAACGGGTGGAGGACGAGCGCGGGTTCTTCGCGCGCAGTTTCTGCCGGCGCGAGTTCGAGTTCAAGCGGCTCAATCCCAATGTGGCCCAGTGCAACATCTCGTACAACCGAAGAAGCGGCACTCTGCGCGGGATGCACTATCAGACCGTGCCTCACGCCGAGTGCAAGCTGGTGCGATGCACCCGGGGAGCGATCTACGATGTCATCGTCGATGTCCGGCCTGACTCGCCGACGTTCCGCCGATGGGTCGGCTATGAACTTTCCGCCGATAACCGCCGGATGCTCTATATTCCCGAAGGGTTTGCGCACGGCTTCGTGACATTTCAGGACGATACCGAAGTCTTCTACCAGATGTCGGAGTTCTATTTTCCGGAATATCAGCGCGGTTTTCGATGGAACGATCCGGCATTCCGCATCGCATGGCCGGTTCGCCCACAAGTCATATCGGAGAAAGACGCAGGCTACCCGGACTTCGCCGGTTGAAAGACGCTTCGGGGAGAAGGATCCGAAGGAAAGTCGTCGCGGTGCGTTTCGAGGCATGAAGGCGTCGCGCGCCGTCATGCCTCGTTGCGCTCACAGCCGCCGGCAATCGAGACTGTCGTGCCAGCGGCCGACAGAGTTTACGTTACGCCCAGGTGGCGCGCCGGGAGCCGCGCGTGGAGCGCCGGCCCATGGAGGCCGACCGGAAAAGCTTCACCGGCTTGGGCGCGCTGATTTCAGGCGCGTCGAATCCTTCCACCCGCTCTCGCTCAAGATCAGTGCCCAGCGCGCGTTCGATCCGCGCCAGGGACGCCCGCTCCTCGGGAGTCACGAGGCTCAGCGCGTGACCGGCTTTGCCCATCCGTGCGGTTCTGCCGATCCGGTGGATGTAATTCTCGGTTTCGTCGGGTAGGTCGAAGTTGATCACGTGCG
>JAKAVX010000080.1 GCA_021827465.1 Deltaproteobacteria bacterium
AAATATTCGCCGCGATTGAACGTCTCGATTGCCTGCTCAAACTTCTCGTCCACCGGAACAAAAACCACGCCCCTTGAGACTTGGATGGAGCGAACGGCGAAGGAACTTCAGAGGTGTTCCTTATCCTCGACTGCGCGGAATTCCTGCTCGCTGAGCGCGCGTGCCTTGGCCGTGCCGTAGCGGTCGTAAAGCTCGAACAGCGAGGACTTGTGCGGACGCACGCGCCCGAGCGGGCATTTTTGCCAATCTTCCAGCGTCTCGTCGCAGTAGCCCATCCGGTTCTCGCCGCATTTGGGCTGCAGGAAGACCGCGATTTCGGGCAGCACGCGCTTTATCTCGGCCCTCATCAGCGCGACCATCCGCCGAATCTCCCATTGCGCCCGCACGCAAAGCCTGAGGTCGCAGATGTGGAGCATCTCGGCGAAATTCACCATCACGTGGAAATTGGTCGGCGCTGCGTTAGGCAGCACGAAGCGCGCATCCTCGGCCGGGATGCCGGCCTGGAGCGCGCGCGCATAAAGTTCCGAGGTGCGAGCCAGCAGTTGCTCGAACTCCTGTTCGAGACCGGCGCGCTGCCACGACTCCGGCATCACGAAGGCGAGCCGTTCCTGCTTGAACTTTACGTAGCGCTGGCTCTGCTGCTCGAAGCTGATCCCGATGCGATGGCGGACGAACTGATGCGAGAGCGAGCGCGAGACGTTGGCGATCCCGAACCAGAAAACGACCTGTTCGAGCGGCGAGGCGTGTCCGGTCTTGAGGCGCTCGCCGATGAACTGGCGAATCTTCTCGTGGCTGATTTTCTCGGCCTCGATATTGCGCCAGATCTCGATCGGGCTGTCCGAGGAATAACAGGTGCGAAACGCCGCGTAGAGCTTCTCGAGCGGCGCGCGCGCGTAATCGATCAGCTTTACCTGCATCGTCGCCTGATTGCCCACGCTTCGCTTCCCCCGGGTGTGCGCCCGACGTTGCGCTAACGCCGAGCTTTGGATTTCGCCGAATGCTTTGGCGCCGCGGCGAACTTCGAATGGACCGGCGTCTTGTGCTTCTCGCAGCGGAAATCCCAAAGCCGAGCGTCCCGAACTGGCATCTGGTACTCAGCCTTGGCCTTGCATTTTGAACACTGGTAAGTCGACAATTCTCTTCACCCCAAGGCTTTTTCAGGATTGTACTTCAACCGAAGCGAAAAGGCATCTTGCCCGGTTTAGGGGACTGCGCGCAACAGAAGCGACGGTGCATGGATTGCCTGCGCTCGCCCCGCGCTCTAGATTGCCCGAACGATGCCGGCGTTTGCGCAAATCATCTATCGCACGATGATGCGCCCGATACTGTTTCGGCTCGATGCCGAACGGGCGCATCGGCTCGCGATTTCGGCGCTCGCCGCGATGCCCGCGATTGGCCGTCGCCGCGACCCGCCGGAACTCGGAATCGATCTGTTCGGTCTTCATTTCACGAATCCGATCGGGCTTGCCGCCGGGATGGACAAGGACGCGCGCGCCGCGCACGCATGGCAGGCGATGGGTTTCGGCTTTGCCGAACTTGGAACGATCACGCCACGGCCGCAGCCGGGGAATCCGCCGCCGAGGGTATGGCGCCTGCCCGCGGATCGCGCGGTGATCAACAGCCTCGGTTTTCCGAGCGAGGGAGCCGAGGTTGTCGCCGGGCGCGTCGAGGGGCTTCGCCGGCGCGGTATCGGAATCCCGATCGCGCTCAACTTCGGTCCCAACAAGGACACGCCGCCGGACCGGGTCGCGGCGGATTACGCGGCGCTGATGCGCCGGCTTGGGCCGATGGCCGATTTCGTGGTGATCAACGTGAGCTCGCCCAACACGCCGGGGCTCAGGAACTGGCAGTCGCCCCTTCGGATGCGCGAGTTGTTCGCCGCGATGAACGCGGAAATCGCGCCCGGCACGCGGCGTCCGCCGATCCTGCTCAAGGTCGCGCCCGACCTCGACCCGCCGACGCTCCATGCGATCTGCGATACCGCGGTCGCCCTCAAGCTTGACGGTATCGTCGCGACGAACACGACGATTCACCGCGAGGAAGTGGGTGTCAGCTCCAGCTTCGAGGGCGGATTAAGCGGCGCACCGCTTCTGCCGGTTGCGCGGGGGCTCATCGCGGACATCTATCGCCATACCGGCGGCAGAATCGCGATAATCGGGGTGGGCGGAATAATGAGCGCCGAGGATGCGTTCGGCCATATCGCGGCCGGGGCAAGCCTGGTCGAGCTTTATACGGGGCTTGTCTATGAGGGCCCGGGACTGGTCGCGGCGATCAAGGCCGGTCTTTGCGACTTGCTGAGGAGCAAAGGATTCCGCTCTATTAGCGAGGCGGTCGGAAGCGCAGCCCGAACGACGTAAATCGTAACGGCGCGTGCGACAGGGAGCGTGAGGGACTGTTCAGTTCGAGTCGCGGAGGCGTATCGATGGCTCAGGCGGAAAACAAGGCGGATTTTCTGGTTGACGCGCGATGGCTTGGGGCCCATCGCTACGACCCGGACGTGGTCATCGTGGACACGCGCTCGGCGAAGGACTACTGGGCGGGGCATCTCCGCGGCGCGCGTCATTTCGACCCGTTTCCGTTTCATCATTACGAGTCCGACGAGCGCGGCACCGCCGAGTTCAAGTCGCAACTGGAATGGATCTTTTCGGCGCTCGGGATAAACACGCGCAAGACGGTCGTGTTTTACGAGGAGAACTCCGGGATGCGGGCGGCGCGATGCGCGTGGGCGCTGGAATTCATGGGACATCGCGCGGCGAAGATTCTCGACGGTGGCCTCGGCGCGCTTTCCGGCGAGAAGCTCACAACCGAGGCACATCCGGTTACGCCTGAGCGCTTCGACGGCACGCCGCGCGACGAAGCGGCGGCCTCGCGGCCGTACCTGGTCGAGCGGATCGGACGGCCCGAGGTGCAGATCTTCGACGTCAGAAGCGACGCCGAATACTACAGCGAGAAGGTCCGCGCGAAACACGGCGGCGCAATCCCCGGCGCATACCATCTGGACTGGACCGAGGCGCTCGACGGTGCCGGGCGCTTCAAGCCGGCCGCGGAGCTTCGCTCAATGTACGAGCGGCTGGGATTGGAGACCGGCGCGGAGATAATTCCGTATTGCCAGGGTGGTTATCGCGCGGCGCATGCCTATTTCGCGCTCCGGCTGGCGGGCTATCCGAGCGTGCGCAATTACTGGGGTTCGTGGGGTGAGTGGGGCAATCACGACGACGTGCCGATCGAGCATCCGCACCGTCCAAGACAGTAGGGCTCGGCTCGCGATGGCGTCGCTCATCCTGGTAAGCGGGTTCGAGCCCTTCGGAGGCGAGCGGATCAATCCGTCGTGGGAGGTTGCGCGCGCTCTCGACGGCGAGATTGTCGAAGGACTTGCGGTCAAGGCGATCCGCGCGCCGGTCAATTGCGTTAAAGCGGCGGCGCGCGTGAACGACGCGGTCGCGCGTTTCAGGCCACGGGCCTTTCTCGGGCTTGGCCAGGCGGGCGGACGCGCGGCGATTTCGCTCGAGCGCGTCGCTATAAACCTTTTCCAGAACCGAAACGGCCGAAACCTCGACACGCGCGACGACGCTCGCACGCTGATTGACGGAGCGCCCGACGCGTACTTCGCACGTCTTCCGCTGCAAGCGATCCTGAAGGCGCTCAGGCGGCATCGGATTCCCGCGTCGGTCTCGCTCAGTGCCGGCGCGTACGCGTGCAACGCCGCGATGTACGCGGCGCTTCATGCGCTGCGCCGCAGGCCCGCCGTGCCGGCAGGCTTTATCCATCTGCCTTACGACGCGGCGCAGGCCGCGCGCCATCCCGAAAGCGCGAGCATGTCGCTTCAGGCGATGGAGAGCGCGGTGCGCCTTGCGATAGCGATTATCGCCGGCGCCGCGAGCGAAACCGGGCGCCAGCGTTCTCGCCGCGTGATTACTTGATCGCGACCGCGTTGGGCGGCGAGGCTATTCCTCCCTCGAGATTGAGCGGCACCGAGACCACCATGAACTCGTAGCGGCCGTCCGCCGCGCAATCCGCGGCCAGATCATCGAGCACGAACTGCTCACCGATCGGAAGCCCGAGCAGCGAGAGCGTGCGATAGTGCAGCGCGCCCTCGTTCCTGAAATCCCACGGCCACGGTTCCACGGCGGGACAATCCGTGCCGACCGCGGCGAGCCGATTGTCCCAGAACCACGCGACCATCTCGCGGCTGTCATCGATACCGCAGGACTTGAGCGCCTCCAGCGGCGCCATCGCGCGCTTCTCCGCGTCCGACGACTTGACGTACGCCTGCATCCAGCCCGTCCGTATCAGCAGGATCGTTCCGGGTCTGAGCTTGCCGCCCTGGGCCGCAAGCGCCTGCTTGAGATCGTCGAGGCTGTATTTCTCGTTGCTGAGCGGATTAAGCGGACGGCCCTGTTCGCTGCGGTATTTGCAGACATCGACCAGTACTGCGCGTCCGACGAATTTGTCAGCCCACTTCTGGATGCCGAGCTTGCCGTCGGGGCCGTCCTTGATCTCCTTCTGCTTGACGCCGTTGTAGAAGGCGTTATGGCGGACGTGACCGATATGGGCGAGGCCGTCCCACTGGCTTCCTTCCTGCGTGTTGTAGTTGTCGAGCGAGTCGTCGTGGCCGAGCAATCCGTACTGCTCGAAGGTGACGATATTGTGCCGGGCGGGCGTGCGATTGAAGAGAGGAGGCTTGGCGTAGTTTATCGGGGTGTCGAGCCGGAACACCTTGCCCTTCTGCACCAGCCGTGCCGCCTCGATCACGCCCTGGGGAGTGAGAAAGTTGAGGCATCCAAGTTCGTCATCGTCGCCGAACACGCCCCACGAGGAATCCTCGGGCGCGCCTTTCTTAACCGGCAGCTGCGAGAACTGCGGAATTTTCGCGAAATCGATTTTAGCCATCGCCGACCCTCCGCTTGTGTCTAGGCTTCGTCTCGCTCCGAACCGGCTGCGATGTCAAGTCTCGCGGCCCGTTTCGAAAGTCTTGTATCCATGGCCAATTCTGAGATTGATTTATCCAGCCGTGTACGCATGATGCGGGAGATAAAGTCGAAGATGGAAGCCAGGTCAGCCTGATCTATGGGGAATTTGAAGGCCATGGCGCGGATCGCGCCTACGCTGGTCGCGCTTGCGATACTTGCGATTGCACTGGGCACGACCGCCGGATGCGGCAACACCTTCGGCTTCGGAAATTATGCCAGCGCCAGCGCGACGCCGACATCGTCGGCCTCGCCCGGCACGGGCGCGTTTCTGTACGCTTCGAATTACAACGACGGGCGAATCGCGGAGTTCGCGCGCAACACTTCCACCGGCGCGCTCACGCTAAAAGGCACGGTGACGGCCGGTTCAAGCCAGGGCCCGCGCGGGCTCGCCGTAGACCCGTCGAACAGTTACCTGTACGCGGCCAATTATGCCGACGGCTACGTCCATGAGTTTTCGATCAGCGGCAACGGCACGCTTTCGAGCATCGGCAAGGTTGCGTCCGGCACGAACCCCGAAGCGATCGCGATCACTCCCAACGGGCAGTACGTTTACGTCATCAACTTCGGCAACGGCACGAACGGAACGGTTTCCGAATACTCGATTGGCTCCTCGGGAACTCTGAGCTCGATAGGCACTGTAACGGGGATCGCCGGACCGCTCGGCATCGCGATCACTCCCGACGGTTCGTATCTCTACGTCGCCGATAACACGGCCGGCGTGATCTGGTCGTACGTCATCAACTCCAACGGCACGCTGACGTTGAGCGCCGCCGCGATGCCCAGCCTTGGGACCACGACGGGAACTCCCGAATTCGAAGCGGCAGCCTCGGATTCCAGCGGCGAATACCTGTTCGTTACCGATCTCTCAACGGGCGCGGTCTCCGGATTCATGGTTTCGAGCGGGACACTCATCTTCGCCGGAACCTTTACGACCGGAAGCGTAACGAACCAGCCGCTCGGAATGGGGCTCGCCCTCAATGGCGGCAACTATTATCTGTTCACGGCCAACTCGGCCGGAAACTCGGTTTCGGCCTTCAGCCGGCTCGCCGCGAACCTGACGCTGCTCAACGCAATCCCTGGACCCAACGCGCCGACCGGGCTCGCGGTCGATCCGCAGGGCGCGTACGTCTATACGGGCGACAGCGGCGACGGCACGGTCGCGCAGATGCAGATAAACGGCAGTTGCGGTCAGCCGCTGTGCGCGATGGGCACTTTCAACACCGAAAGCCCCGCCAACTCGAACGCCGGAACCGGCTTCGTCGTGATGACCAACTAGAGCGCGCGTTTTTTTCGAATGCGAGAAACCAGTCCCGTTATCGAGATCGCTGGCCTCAGGGTCGAGCGGGAAATCGTGATTCTTGACGACGTGCATTGGCGCGTCGAGCGCGGCGAGCATTGGGTCGTGATGGGCGCGAACGGATCGGGCAAGACCTCGCTGTTGAGCGCGATGACCGGGTATCTGCCGCTCACCGACGGTTCGATCAGCGTGCTCGGCGAAACCTACGGGCGCACCGATTGGCGCGACCTCAGAAAGCGGGTCGGAATCGTAAGCTCCGCGATCCAGCAGATGATGCCCGGACACGAGCACGCGCTCGAGACGGTGCTGAGCGGCAAGCGCGCGATGATCGGGCTCTGGGGCGGCGAAGACGAATCCGAGCGTCCGCGCGCTATGGATATCCTGCGGATGGTCGAAGCCGAGGGGCTTTGCGATCGCCCCTGGCGCTATCTCTCGCAGGGTGAACGCCAGCGCGTGCTTATCGGACGGGCGTTGATGGCGCGGCCCGAGCTTCTCATCCTTGACGAGCCGTGCGCGGGTCTCGACCCGGTTGCGCGCGAGCAGTTTCTTGGCTTCCTCGACCGGCTGGCGCGCAGTGCCGAAGCGCCCGCGCTCGTCCTGGTGACGCATCATGTCGAGGAAATCGTGCCGTGCTTTACCCACGTGCTGGTACTCAAGCGCGGGCGCGTGCTCGCGGCGGGGCCGAGGGAGCGCGTGCTGACCAGCGGCGTTCTCTCGGAGGCGTTCGACGCGGCGGTGACTCTCGCCTGCGTCGAGGATCGCTATCGCCTGGCGGTTAGTCCGAAGGCCGACAAAATCGCCTGACCATCTTCGCCCGCCTGCGTCGCGCCATTCGCCTTGAGACGAGGGCGCGAAATCGCGATCGTCCGGGGCTAAAGCTTCAGGCAGGATTCGGCGGCCAGGCGGAACAGATGCTCGCGGACTTCGTGGCGCATCCAATCGCGATGGTTCCATTCGCCGCTTAAGTCGTCGCCCGCGTAAAGGATTTGCGCGAACTCGACGCCGCGAAACTTCGCGACCGCGAAGAACGCCGCCGCCTCCATCTCGACCGTGAGGCATCCCTCGCGCTTTCGCATCAGCACCTTTTTTCGCGTCTCGCGGTAGAGCCCGTCAGTGGTCCAGGTCTTTGCGGTCAGATAGTCGTAACCGCGCGCCCTGAGCACGGTTTCGATTGCGGCGACCGCGCGCGGACTTGGTTCGATCTCGCGCGCGGCGGGAAGATAGTGGTACGAGGTTCCCTCGTCGCGTATCGCAGCGGTGGGCACGATAATGTGGCCGACGGCGATCCCGTCGTTGAGCACGCCCGCGCCGCCGCACGCGACGAACTTCCGGCATCCCATCGCGATAAGCGCCTCGAGCATCGCCGCCGCCATCGGCGCACCCACCCGAGGATGGACGACGACGAGCCGGCACCCGTCGAAATCGATCTCGTGAATGGGGTGGTTGCCGAGTTCGCTGCGGCGCCGCCCAACCTCGCGCGCTCCGTTCTGGCGAAGGCCGTCGATCACGTCCTGAAAAAAGCAGAGCACGCAATGTTCCGGCACGTCCGACGGCCGGGACACCGCGCTCGGCTCGAGGACGGCGACCGGGGTGGTGTCGAATTCGAGGATTGGGTAGCGGCGGCGCATGATGCGCGCGCGGGGCGTCGCTTTGCGCGGTTGATTTTTGTTGTGGGAGGCTTTGCGGGACGGTTTCGCCTTCATCGGCGGATGAGGCTCAAGCCACGCCCTGGGTTGCCCGTTGAGGCTTCTGAGCCTGGGCTCTCTGCCGCACCTGCGCGAGCATCTGACGCAGCTTGGTCGGATTGATGGGCTTTTTGAAGATGGCGCCCTCGAGTCCGCGCAGCTGGCTGCGCTTGATGATGTGATCTTTGTCGTAATAGTAGGCGGTCATCAGAATGACGGGCAGCTCGGGCATCTCTTCCTTGAGCCGCATGTAGAATTCATAGCCGTCCATCTCGGGCATCACGACGTCCGATATAACCGCGTCGAGCTTTACGTTGCGCACGATCCCGAGCGCGGCGCTCGGCCTTGTTGCCGTGTACACGACGCATCGCTCGGCGCGCAGGAGGTCGGCAAGCGAATTGACCACCGAGGTGTCGTCGTCGAGAACCAGAACGGCCATCCCGGCAAGCGGCCAGCTCACCTCGCCGACGACACGCGGCTCGGGTTTCTCGCCTTCGCCCTCGCGCGGGGCGAGATCCGCCATCCGTTTGCCCGCCATGTAGTCGCGGGTTTCGTAGATACCCTTGCGGCACATCTCGTCCAGGCGCCTGACGATTGCGGTAACGCGCACGATACCGTCGCGGATGGCGCCCATGTGCTCGTTTTCGACCGCGAGTTCGGTCTCGTTCAGATGGCTCTGGATCGCGCGGGACATCAGTTCGAGGTTGTTCGTGATCGATTCGAGCGGGTTGTTGATCTCATGGGCGAGGCTGACCGCGATTTCGCCCGCGGTGGCAAGCTGCTCGCGCCGGCGCATCCTGCGGATGTCGCGGGCGAAGC
>JAKAVX010000081.1 GCA_021827465.1 Deltaproteobacteria bacterium
ATCGGCTTCGACCCGCTCATCACGGCCGAGGCCGCCTCGCGAATCGGCGTCGAGCTGGTTGGCCCTGACGAGCTGTTCGAGCGCTCCGACTTCATCACCGTTCACGCTCCGCTGACCGACGACACGAGCGGACTGGTCGGACGCGCCGCCTTCGAGCGGATGAAAAAGGGTGTACGCGTCATCAATTGCGCGCGCGGCGGTATCGTTGACGAGGACGCGCTCGTCGAGGCGCTCAACTCGGGCAAGGTCGCGGGCGCGGCGCTCGACGTTTTCGTCCAGGAACCTCCTCCGGTGGACCATCCCCTGCTCAAGTTCGACAACGTCATCGTTACGCCGCACCTCGGCGCCGCTACCGATGAGGCACAGGTGCAGGTGGCGGTGGAGATTGCCCATCAGGTGAGCGACTTCCTGCTCGAAGGGACGGCCCGCAACGCGGTCAATATTCCGGCGCTTTCGCCCAAGGAGCTCGAGGCGCTGGAACCGTACATGAACCTGGCCGAGAAGCTGGGACGCCTTGCGGCGCAGCTTATTAGCGAGGCGCCGAACCAAGTCGCCGTCGGTTTCGCGGGCGACGCGGCAAACCTCAAGACCGAGGCGATCGCCGCAGCCGTACTTAAGGGAATTCTCGGATCCTTCCTCGATGAGCCGCTCAATGTCGTCAACGCGCCGTTCCTCAGCCGTGAACGCGGAATCAACGTTACCGAAACGCGCTCGCGCGAGAAGATCGACTACGTCAACATGCTCACGGTCAAGGTGACGACGCCCGCCGGTGAGCATGAAGTGGCGGGCGCGGTGCTGGGCCGGGCGCCCAGGATCGTGCGGATCGACGGCTACCGCGTCGAGACGGTTCCCGAGGGCTACTTCCTGATGCTGCACAATCGCGACGTTCCCGGCGTGGTGGGAGCGGTCGGAACGATCCTGGGACAGTCGGGAATCAATATCGCGGGACTGGAACTGGGACGCGATCGGATCGGCGGGATGGCGCTCAGCCTGGTCGAGGTCGATGAAGCCGTGCCGGCCGCGGTGCTGGAGCGGCTCAAGACGATTCCTGCCATCACGACCGCTTCCCTGATCAAACTCTGAGCGGAAAGCGGCCTTTGTGCGACGCAGGGTAACCAGGAAACTGACGCGCCATCGGTCTGCTCGGAAGACTCTATGAAAACAGTGGCGGTGGTTGGGTCGCAGTGGGGCGACGAAGGCAAGGGCAAAATCGTCGACCTGCTCGCGGCGTACGCGGACGTGGTGGTTCGCTTCCAGGGTGGAAACAACGCGGCCCATACGCTGGTCGTAAACGGCGAGAAGTTCGTCCTGCGCCTGGTGCCGTCGGGCGCGCTTCACAACGGCAAGATATGCGTGATCGGCTCGGGAACCGTGGTCGATCCGTTCGCCCTGATAGAGGAGATCGACGCGCTCAGGAAGCGTGCCTACCTAACCGCCGCGGGCGCGCTCAGGCTCAGCTATGACGCGCATATCGTGATGCCGTACCATCGCGCGATCGACCGCGCGCGTGAGGCCCGGTTGGGAAAGAGCGCGATCGGCACGACCGGGTTCGGAATCGGCCCGGCGTACGAAGACAAGATGTCGCGCCAGGGGCTGCGCTTCGACGATCTCGTGGACTGGAAAACGTTCCGCGAGAAGCTCGAACGCAACATCAAGGAAAAGAACCTCTACCTGAAGGCCGTCCTCAAGGCGAAGCCTATAGACGGCGACGCGCTGATTGCCGCGATGCAGAAACTGCGCCGGCGCATCATGCCCCTTCTGTGCGACACCGGCGCGTTTGTCGCCGAGGCGGCCCGCACCGGCAAGCGCATCCTGTTCGAGGGTGCGCACGGCACGATGCTCGATATCGACTACGGAACGTATCCGTTCGTCACCTCGTCGAACTGCATCGCGAGTGCGGTGTTCGCCGGCGGCGGACTGCCACCCGGCAAGCTCGACGCCACGCTCGGAATCAGCAAGGCCTATACGACTCGCGTCGGTTCCGGCCCGTTCCCGACCGAGATCCACGGCAAGCTTGGCGATGAGCTTCGCAGCGAGGGCGACGAATTCGGAAGCGCCACGGGAAGGCCGCGCCGAATCGGATGGTTCGACGCGGTACTCTCGCGCTACGCGGTTCGGGCCAACGGGATGTGGGCGCTCGCCGTCACCAAGCTCGATGTCCTGAGCGGAATCGATCCCGTGAAGATCTGTGTCGAATATACGGTCGGCAAGGAACACTACGACGAGATACCGCCCGGACGCCATGCGCTGGCGAAGGCAAAGCCGGTGTACGAAGAGATGCCCGGATGGAGCGGGAGCCTGAACGGCGCACAATCGCTGAAAGACCTGCCCGCGAACGCGCAGCGGTATATCGAGCGGCTCGGGAAGCTGGTCGGGGTGCCGATCGCGATGGTCGGCGTAGGCGCCTCGCGCGACGCGACTATCGTGACCCAAAACCCCTTTCGCGACTGACAACCGCTGACATTCCGGATCGCCCCGTAGCGGGCGCCGGTCTCTCGGTCGGGAAACTCCCGCGCCGGAACCGGATGCGGTTACAGCAGGCAGGACGCGGCGAGACTCGAGAGCGCGACGCCGCGCCGCCCCTGGCGCAGATCGTTGCGATCGAACCCGTTGGTGCAGTAGCCGAACGAGATCCCGCTCGCCGGGTCGGCCCATCCGATTTGTCCGCCCGCACCGCCGTGTCCGAAAGCGAGCGGCGAATTGGTTTTTCCGAAACCGCGGAAATTGGCGAAGCCGTCGTCGCCCGCTATCCACACGCCGAGCGCCCGGTTGCATCGCACGTTGAACACCGGATCGCGCAGATCGCCGCTTCGCACGACGAGCGCGTCCTTGAGCGTCTCCGGTTTCCAGATCGGCTCGCCGTTCACGCCGCGATCATGAAGCAATCCCTGGTAAAAAAGCGCGAGATCGGCGGCCGTGGTGATCCCGCCGCCGCCCGGAACGCCTGATTCGCGGGCGGCCGGCGCGTTGAAACCAAGTATCGCCGTTTCCGTCACCTCGGTTTCCGTCAGCGGCGGAAGCCCGAGCTTTTTTCGCTCCTCGTCGCTGAGCGGTTCGCCGACGTAAGCAACATCCGCGACCCTGCTGTTGAACTCGCGCGGCAATCCCACAAAAAGCTCCGGGAGCCCGAGCGCAAGCGCGATCCGCTCGCGCACGAACTCGCGGAAATCGCGTCCCGAGCACCGGTCGATTATCTCGCCGAGTACCCAGAAGCCGGAGGTCGGATGGTACTCGTAGCGGCTTCCGACCGGCCATTCGAGCCGCCATTTCGAAAAGCGCTCGAGCCTTTTCGGGCGGTCGTTCCATTCGGATTGCGGATACGGCGCGTTGGGAAATCCGCCGACGTGGAGCATCACCTGCTCGACCGTGATGACGTCCTTTCCGTTGGTGCCGAACTCGGGGATTATGCCGGCGACGCGCTCGCGCACGTCGAGCTTGCCCTCGCCGATAAGAATCCAGAGTGCGGACGAAATGATCGCCTTGGTGCAGGAAAAGATGGTGTAGAGAGTATCGTTGGCGGCGGGTTTGTCGGCTCCGCCCTGCACCGCGCGCCCGAACGTCTTCATCGCGGCGATTTTTCCGTTGCGCGCGATAGCGACCTGCGCCGACGGCAGAAGCCCTTCGCTGACTTCGCGCTCGGCGCGCGCCAGCAGCGCGTTGACTTTCGCGGGATCGAGACCGACTTCCCCTGGATCTTCGGCAAAGAAACGAGCTTGCGGCATCGCGATACGTCCCCCTTTCAGGCGAAGTTTACCTGAGACCTAACACATCCCGACGAGAAAGCGTCAGCGCGCCGAGCGTCCCCGGCGGGATGTCTATTGCGCGGTGATTTGCGGGCCTTGCGCGGCGATCCATCCGGCGCGCCCGGGAAGCGTCTTTCGCACCACCTCGCAGAGCGGAAGCTCGCCGCCCTTGAGGCGTTCGGCGATTTCGTCAAGGCGGACGAACCTCGCGCCGCGCTCTTTCAGCGCGCGGACGAGGTGGCTGAACGTTTCGAGCTGGCCCATCCCTTCGGTCTCGGCGTGGATCGTATGGACGTTGAGCGCGTCTTCCTTGAACTGATCGAGGTAAAAGCGGAGCAGCGAGTCGCCGCCGGCAAGATCGGCGCGGCCCATCACTTCGTCTAGCGTCGGAAGCGTTGTCGGTATCTCGGGCGTGCGAATCGTGCGCCCGTCGATAACGCATCGGTAGGGCGCGATGCCGCGCGTGTCGCTGCGATAGACGAGTCCGGCTTCGTCAAGCACGGCGAGCGCGGTCGCGTTGGTGCGCCATCCGGGCGCCGCGAAACTCTTCGCGGGCGCGGAGAAGATCGCGCGATAGGCTTCGAGCGCCTCGCCGACTTCGTCGCGGAGTCCCGACTCGCCGAGCTTGTCGATCCAGTCCTGCCATCGGACGTGATCGTAGCCGTGGACTCCGACCTCGAAGCCGGCGCGCTTCAGTTGCCGCATCAGTTCCGGATATGCGAGCGCGATCGGGCGCGACGGAAGCAGCGTGCCCGAGAGCACGGTCCGAAGCCCGTACATCCGGACCGCCCGCGTGCGGAACATCTTGGAGAGAAAGCCGCGGTTGCGAAATGCGCGGATTACGGCGCGCCCGGAATTATCCGGACCCATCGTAACGAAGAACGTCGCCGCGACCTGCTCGCGTTCGAGCAACTGGCGAAGCCGCGGCACACCCTCGCCGAGGCCCTGATGGGTATCGACGTCGATTTTGAAGGCGACTTCCATCGCGGCGCTGCGGAACGCGGGTCAGGCGCCCTGCTGGTTGCGGAACCATTCCATCGAAAGAGCAGTGCCCTCGCGCAGCGAGACCTTGGGCGACACGCCGAGGAGAGTTTTCATCTTCGTATTGTCGGGAACGCGGCGCGGGATGTCCTCGTAGCTCTTGCCGTAGATCTCTTCCTGCTTGACGAACTTTATTTTCGATTTGCAGGGGCCGAACAATTCGAGCATCAGCTTGGCGAACTCCAGCACCGTGGTCTCGACGTCCGTGCCGATATTGATCGCGTGGCCGTTGGTCTCGGACTTGAGCCCGGCGAGCATCGTGGCCTCGACCGCGTCGGTCACATACGTGAAGCATCGCGTCTGGCTTCCGTCGCCGATAACCGTGAGATCGACGCCGCGCAGCAACTGGCCCATGAAGATCGTGAACAGCCGTCCCACGTCAACCTTGTCCAGGCGCGGGCCGTACACGTTGAAGTAACGCAGCACCGTCACCGGAAGGCCGAGCTTCTGGTAGGCAAAGCAGAAGTGCTCGCCCACGGCCTTCGAGGTCGAATAGCACCATCGGTCGATCGTGGTCGCGCCGAGCACGCGATCGTCGTCCTCGCGCCAGGGAACCTTGGGATTGCGGCCGTACACTTCCGAGGTCGAGCTGAACACCACCTTCTTGCTGTACTTGTAGGCCGCCTTGAGCACGTTCTGGGTGCCGTTGACGTTGACGTTCAGCGTCTCGTACGGGTCGCCGACATAATGCTCGACGCCGACCCCGGCAGACAGGTGATAGCTGAGACCGGCATTGTCCGCGAGACCTTCTATCAGTGGGGGATTCAGGACCGAGTCGTGAATGTAATGGAAGCGCGGGTTGTCGAGCAGATGGCGCACCTTCGCGATCGAGCCCATGTCGAGCACGAAGACCTCGTCGCCGCGCGCGATGAACGCTTCGGACAGATGGGAGCCGAGAAATCCCGCTCCGCCGGTGATCAGAACCTTCATGGAACCTCCGCTACACGATTGCGCGCGGGCGTTTTGCGCCCGCCGCAAGAAACTCGCGCGCCGCACCTTCGGCTTCGCCTTCGAACTGAACGCGCGTGATGATCAATGTTCCCTCGCCCGCCGCGATTTCCACGCCGCCGTCGGGAGTTTCGCCAACGATACTTCCGGCAGGCGCGCGTGAACCGGTCTCATCGCCGATACTCGCGCGCCAGACGAACAGCTTGCGCCCGCCTGCGTAGCAGAACGCGCCCGGATAGGGATGGGTCACGGCGCGCACCAGGTTGGAGATGCGCCTCGCTGGCCATCGCCAGTCTATCCGCCCGTCCTCGGGACGGCGCCGGCCGTAGTAACTTCCTTTCGATAAATCCTGGGGATGTCGCGGCGCGTGTCCCGATGCGACAAGCGGATGGAAGTCGCGGATTATGCCCGCGCCGAGCGGCACCAGCTTGCGATAGAGCGTCAGCGCCGTGTCGCTGTCGTCGATAGCGACGGCGCGCTGCGCGATGATGTCGCCGGCGTCGGCGCGCGCGACCATCTGATGAAGCGTCACGCCCGCTTCGCGCTCCCCGTTTACCAGCATCCAGTTGACCGGCGCGCGCCCCCGGTAAGCCGGAAGCAGCGAGCCGTGAAGATTGTAAGCCCCGAGCGGCGCGAGTTTCAGCACCGCTTCGCTGAGCAGATGGCGGTAGTAGAAGGAATAGATCACCGCGGGCCGCATCGCTTCAATCCGCGCTACCCATTCCTCGCCGATTCGCTCCGGCGTATGGACCGGTATCGAGTGCCGGCGCGCAAGTTCCGCGCAGGAGCGCCACCAGATTTCCTCGCCTGGATCGTCCTCGTGCGTGAAAAGCGCAACGATTGGCGCGCCGAGCGCGAGCAGCGCCTCCATGCAGGCGAAGCCCATCTCGTGGTAAGCGAACAGAACACAGTTGGCGCCTTTGACCGCTTCGTCGGGCGCGATGGCCTTCGCCTCCAAGCCGCGCCTCTATGCGTGCGGGTCGCCATCCGAGGCGCCATGCACCGCGCGAACGATATAGGTGGGACGCCGCCGCACCTCGATATAGATTCGGCCGACGTACTCGCCGATAAGGCCGAGCGCGAGGAAGATGAAGCCGACGAACAGGAACAGAACCGCGAAGAGCGTCCAGACCGCGCCTTCCTGCTGCGGCCCGTAGATTATGCGATGCGCAAAAAGAATCGCCGCGAAGAGCGCGTCGAGCAAAAAGATCCCCAACCCGACCAGGCTGAGCGTCTGGATCGGAACGAGGGAAAAGCCGGTGATGAGATTCAGGCTGAGCGTCGCCAGGCGCAGCAGATTGTATTTCGATTCACCCGCCGCGCGCTCCGCGTGGGTAACCGGAATCTCGGCGACGCGCTTTGCGAACGAGTTGGCGAGCGCCGGCACGAACGCCGCTTTCTCGTCGCATTCCACCACCGTATCGACGATATGGCGCCGATAGGCGCGCAGCATGCACCCGTAGTCGTGCATCGGAACGCCCACGATCGCCGAGGTCAGCCGATTGTGCATCCGCGAGGCGATTCGCCGGTACGGATGGTCATGGCGCTCTTCGCGCCATCCGCCGACCACGTCGTTGCCCGCGTCGATCGCCTCGATAAGACGCGGAATTTCCTCGGGCGGATTCTGAAGATCTGCGTCCAGCGTGACCACTATCGCGCCGCGCGACTGGCGAAAGCCGGCCAGGATCGCGGAATGCTGGCCGAAGTTGCGCGCCAGTTCTACGACTCGCACCCGACCCTCAGACTGGGCGCCGAATTCGCGCAGGACCGCGAGCGACTGGTCCGACGAGCCGTCGTCCACGAAGACGACTTCCCACGCGCGGTCCAGGCCGTCGAGCACCGGCTTCAGCCGCGACCACAGGCCGCGCAGGTTCCCGGCCTCGTTGTAAACCGGAATAACGATCGAGATCAGTTCGGACGGTCGCTCGACCGCTTCACGTATCGGCGAAATCTTGCCCTGGGTATTCAATCCGCGTCGGTGAACGTCCCGCTTCCGGCTTGCGAGAGACGGAAGCAGGTAAATTGTCGATGCACGAGTCTAGTGCATTCTGACAAACCCGGACGGCTCGGGAAAGATAGCAGGACCCGTCTCGGGCGGGAACCGGAAACGAGTAAAAATCATCACGCAACCGCTCAAAAACCCGTCGATCGGCGTCCACACTGTTGACCTGCGTCATCCGGCTCTTAAAACTGCAACCGTCATGAGACCGTCGCGCCGTGTTCTGCGCCTGGCCCTGATTACGGCTGCGGCGTTGCTGCTTTACCTTCCGGGGTTGGGCCGACCCGCGCTGTGGGAGCCCGACGAGGGTCGTTACGCCGAGATCGCGCGCGAGATGTACATAAGCGGCGATTACGTGACGCCGCGCAATGACTACGTGCGCTATTTCGAAAAGCCGCCGCTCATGTACTGGGCCGAAACCGGCTCGATAGCGGTGTTCGGCGCAAACGAATTCGCGATACGGTTGCCGGCCGCGCTTTGCAGCGCCGGGCAGGTAACGGTCATCGCGGCGCTGGCGGACGTGATGCTGGGACCGACGGCGGCGCTCCTGGCGGCGATCGCGCTTGCGCTGAGCCCTCTGTTTTTCGGCTTCGCCCGTTTCGCGACGCTCGATCCCGGTCTGTCGTTTTTCATGGTAGCCGCGCTTGGGGCCTTCTATGCGGCGGCGCGCAGAGAGGATTTCGGCTCGGGCGCGGGACGGCGATGGGTTTGGGTCGCAACCGCGATGCTCGCGATGGGTACTCTCACCAAGGGCCCGGTTGCGTTCCTGCTGGTGGGGGCGGTCGCACTTGCGTGGCTCATCGCCGAGGGACGCGCGCGCGAGGCGCTACGGATGCCCTGGGTTTCGAGTATCGCACTTTTCTGC
Source organism: Deltaproteobacteria bacterium (assembly GCA_021827465.1). The sequence continues at coordinate 8,597 of JAKAVX010000081.1, forward strand.
GCGATAGCCGTGCCGTGGTTCGTGATGGTCGCCGAGCGGAATCCGGAATTTCTGCGTTTCTTCTTCGTTCATGAGCACGTCGATCGGTACCTGGACGCGACCGAGCACGGATGGGGT
>JAKAVX010000082.1 GCA_021827465.1 Deltaproteobacteria bacterium
CAGCTCTCAGGTTGCTCAGTCCGGCGTTTATAGCCTGGGCAGGTGCGTCGGTCCTCGTCGTGCTCACGGCTAGAGTGATGGAGCCACGCCGGTTCCGCAGCTATGTCCTTCGCCGAAACTGGTGGTGGTTCTTCACGGCGGCCATTGCTGGCGTGACGCTCGCGTTGGTGGCCGGGCTGCTCTGGCAGCCACACGGTCACCGTGCGGTCGTGTTCTCCAACCGTATCGGCTTCTGGCTGCTCGCAGTGGTTCTACTATGGGCAGTCGTCACCAGTTTTCAGCGGCTGTCCGACCTGTGGCGGCGATATTTCCGCAGTGTCCTGATTCCTGAGCCGCCTACTCAGCCATTGCTCTTCCTTAGCTTCATGGTCTTCGTTTGCGGCGTTGCCGCTTGGCTCTTCGTGGCGCGACCCCCGACCTTATTTTCGGCTTACCGACAGGCGGTCCTCGGAGGACTACTTGGATTGTGGATCTTCGCGCCGCTGGCGTATGCGCGGCACAGGCCTGACTTGGTAAGCCCGCTATCGTCGCGGCCGAAGGGACGGAGCGACGCTGACAAAGCGGCGGGCGCCAGATCGCCACGTGCCTACTATTCGGACGATTCAATTACGCGACCGGAGGACGATCTGCTCGGCCGAGGAGCGTTCGTGGAGAACCTCGCCGAAGAGATCATCAAGCTCCCTGATACGGAATCGTCGTTCGTATTTGCTCTTATTGGGGGTTGGGGCGAAGGCAAAACATCCGTCCTCAACCTGATGAAGCTTTCGATGGAGGAGGAATCGTCGGTCGTTCGCGTCGACTTCAATCCTTGGTACTTCGCCAGCGAGTCAGGCGTAATCGAGGCCTTTTACGCCTCCATCGAGACAGCTCTTAAGAGGCATTTCATTCTACCCGGTCTTGCACGGCTTGTGAGGCGCTACATTGGGGCGCTGTCTGTCGGGCTGAAGCACGTTCCTTTCGGCCTCGAGTTGACACTGCCCGAAAGTGCGAGCGCGCTCCGGAGCGAACTGGAACGATTCATAGAATCGACCGGCAAGAGACTGGTCGTGCTCATCGATGATATCGACCGCCTCAGCCCCGAACTGGCCCGCACTGTGCTAGCGCTCACGCGACTCTCTGCGCGGTTCAAAAATACGGTTTTTCTGCTCGCGTTCGATCGCAGTGCGCTCGTCAGGTCCCTTGGCATCGACTCTGAATTTCTCGACAAAATCGTGCAGCGGCCCGTTACGCTGCCAGCCATCGAGCAAGGCGACATCGATCGATTCCTGTTGTTCTCCACCCCGAAGTCGCGCTCCGGCATCGACGATCTTTTTGATCACTTGGCGGTCTCGCAACAGAGGCGGCGGAGATTCCATGCGGAGTTTGACCCAATTTATCACGAGCATGTCAGCCGTTTCTTCGTGACGCTGCGCCACGTCAAGCGCTTCTTGAACGTGCTCGCGGCCTCCCTTCCGCCGGTGACCGACGAGGTAAACCTCTTCGACTTTTGCCTCCTGACGGTCCTTCAGGTCTTTGAGCTGGACGTTTACCACGACATCTGGTCGTACTACGAATTTTACCTTCTTTCGCTGCCTGGGTTTCGCGGGTTTCGTTCCGTTTTTCTTGAGGCTGAAAGCGAGCGGCGTAAGGACTCGATTCGGCAACACATGGATGTCTTGCTGCGAGACAAACTTAACCGCCGGGCCGTCGAGGAGATACTGGCGACCGTGTTTCCGGAGACGGCGGGCGCGTTTGGCCACCTGCGGGGCCTAACTCATGGAACTCCAGTCCAGCCCGATGAGCAAAGAGTAGGCGACCCGGTGTCATTCCCAAAATACTTTCTCGGCAGAATTCCGAGAGGCCAGCCGGGTGACGCCGAGGTTCGCGACGCGCTCAGGCGCTGGCGTGAAAGCGACCACGTGCGCGGGCTTGTGACGGCCGATCTGGAAAGCTACCAAGAGCGAGCGCAGCTCGTAGAATTCCTGACGCGCCTAGTTGTTTTTGTCTCTGAGATTGAACCAGGAGTCTGTGAGGAAATTGCGTCAGCGATAGGTTCCTTCTCGCCGAAGCTATGCTGGACCGAGAAGCAAACCGGCTCAGAAGCCCGAGCTGCTCTAGTCCTGGTTTTATCGGTTGCAGAGGGGCCGGCGATTGCCCGCGCGAAAGAAATCTTTGAGAACCTTGTCGCCGATGCGGCGATTGACTTCGTGGTCATGCTCGTCGGCTGGCTTAGCGCGCTTGGGGCTTCGCTCGCCAAACTCAAGGCCCACGCGAGCGCCATTAGGGAACAGGCGCTGGAACGTTTGAAGGCGTATTTCATAGTCGGGCGAAGGGACGTCTTTGCAGATTGTCCCGATGGCTTCGGCAGCCTTCTGTACCTGTGGGCAAGCAACTGGGGAGCGGGTCCGAAAGACCCTGCGGTCGAAAATTACGTGGAGATGCTGATCGAATCCAACCCTCCGTACCTCGGCAAACTTTTGCGGACGTTTGCCCCGCGCGAGGCACTAATCCCTGATGCGGCCGAACAATTATTCGCGATCATTGAGCCGGCGAAGCTGCTGAGCCTTATCAATGAGGCCGAAACGAAAGGTTTGCTAGCGACGGAGGAAGACCAGAAGGCAGCGGGAGTCTTTCGGAAACTCGCCTCATTACGCCTCAAGCCGACGAGCAGCTAGCGCCCGCCCTCCACCTTCCCCGCTGTCGCCCGCGCCGACGTGCCGATGCGGCTGTACCTCGACCCTCTACTGGTTCTCGAAGAACCCGCGCAGCGTCGATGCGTCCACCACGTCTTCGAAGACACAAGCGTCAGTTTGATGCGCACTGAAGGCCGCCGCCCACGGTAAAGAGTGCGGTATGTGCCTGAAGGCGTATGCTCCGCTCCTCATCACCCAATTTGGTCTATTTATGCTTGACGTGATTAAAGCACCGTAGTAAGCGCGCTTTAGTTGACCAACGCCGCGGTCACACTGCAGGGGGACAAGGGCATGTCAAACTGGAAGATGACCGCAGCCACCGCGGCGGTGGCTATGGCGATGCTGTTCGCAGGCGCCCGGGCATTTGCTGGTACGGGCAGCGGGTCGGCGTCGGCGACCACTCCCATAGGACCGCCAGGCCCCGCGCGCCAGCAACCCTACTCAGGATTTCCGATCAACGTCGGCCAGGTCGGGCCGATCGCTCCCAACAATCCGCTCGAGGAACCGTTTGCCTGCGAGACGCAGCATACCGATCTCGGTCAGCCGGTCGTGGACAACCAGGAGGGCAACGGATATCCCGTTACCGATCCGGCGGGAAACGTAATCGGCTACAGCGCAAACTGCGGCGCGCGCACGATAGTCGAGTATTTCTATCTGCCGGCGGGTTCGGGCCCCGACGCGCCGCTCAAGCCTTATGACCTGAATAACCCGCCCGACAACGTCGCGAAGATCGACATCGGAAACCAGCACAACGTACCGATGATCGTCCGCTATGAGACCGGCACCGTAAACCGCTACATCTACGCGATCGCGGTTGTCACACCTCATCCCTCCAATGATCTCAACAGCGTCGATATGTCGGCGTGGAACCACGACCTGATCTTCCTGTTCGGCGGAGGAGTCGGCATCGGTTACGACCAGGCCGCGGGCGGCTATCCCTTGAGCTTCGTCGAGGGGGCAAACGGCAGGCTGATTTCACCGGCTCAGGGCGACAATCAGGATCCATACGGGCGGACCCTGCTCGAACACGGCTACGCACTCGTCAGTTCCACCGGGAACGTGAGCGCGACCGACTATAACCTTCGCCTCATGGGCCAGACCGCGGCGATGGTCAAGGAGCAGTTCATCTCGCGCTACGGGGAGCCGCGCTACACGTTTGCTACCGGTGGTTCGGGCGGCGCCATTCAGCAGTTTGTCTACGCGCAGGATTTCCCGGGCCTGCTTGACGGCATCATCGCAACCAAGCCGTACCCCGACATGATTACCCAGGTGAACCCGGTCGGCGACTGCGAACTGCTCGAGTTCTACTTCGACCAGAGCAATGCCTACTACAATGGTGGCGTCGACAACTCCTTCTGGGAGAGTTGGCCGAACCGGCAACTGATAGAAGGGATGCGGGGTATCAACGGCTTTCAGTCCGCGTACGCGCCGCCGGGCGGAAAGGTACCGTGGGCGACCGCGCAGATGGGTTCCGACGAATGTCTTGAAGGATGGTTCGGGCTAACGCCCTACGTGTTCAATCCGCTCTGGCCCGAAATCAACCCGGACAATCTGCCCCAGGCCCAGATGGCCGGCGTCAAATGGGATTTCTTCGACGACCTGAAGACCATCTTCGGCGTCAATCCGAGTAACGGATACGCCTACCAGACCTTCGACAACGTGGGCGTTCAGTACGGGCTACAGGCGCTCACGCGCGGCGACATCACGCCCCAGGAATTCCTCAATATCAACGCGGGCATCGGCGGATGGAAAGAGACCTGGCAGATGGTCGCCCCGGGATTTCCGTTCGATCCAACGTCTCCGGTCATCGACCCGTGGAGCTATCTCGACGCCAACGACGTTGCGAGTCCCGGCTTCACCGGTATCGCGCCCAGAACCGTCGGCAATATCGGCGCGATAAAGGCCGCGTACCGTTCGGGTCTGGTATTCATGGGCGCGGTCAACATTCCGATCATCGACATCATGGACTACCTCGAGCCCGAGCTTAATATGCACAGCTCGCGCGAGTCCTTCGTGATACGCCAGCGCCTGATCGACGCCCGCGGCAATGCCGACAACCAGGTAATATGGGGCATCCCGAACTACCCGGGAGTTGCCTATGCGCTCAATGATCTGGTGCTCAACGCGCTCGCGGTCGAAACCAAATGGCTTGATACGGGCCACCGCCCGGCCGACGCGATGGACGGCTGCTACACGCAGACGGGCGGGCTGATCGCGCAGGGACCGCACGTATGGGACGGCGAAATGACCGGCGCGATGGACGGCAATCCGGCTGATGATCCGAATCCCGGAGCCTGCACGCTTCAGGACCCGATCTATTCAAGCTCGCGCCTGACCGCCGGCGACCCGCTCTCCGAGATGACGTTCAAGTGCGCACTGAAGCCCGTGTCGCAGGCGCTTGCCGACGGCACTTACGGCAATGTCACCTTCAGCTCAGCGCAAAGCGCCGAACTCGAACAGATTTTCCCGAGCGGCGTATGTGACTACAGCAAGCCCGACCAGGGCAGACCGGATGAGCCGCTTTCCCAACTAATCACGGAGATTCAAAATTATCCGGGCGAGTAGACTCGAACCTATTGGACAGAATGTTTTTCGGTGACATCCGAGAAAATCGAAGCTGCCGGGTGTCTCCGGGATAGAGAACAGCGATGCGTTATCAAACGATCCGATACTCCGTCAAAGACCATGTGGCCGTCCTGACCTACAACCGGCCCGACCAACGCAACGCCATCAGTCGCCGGATGAACTTGGAACTCCAGCACGCATGGCAGCGCTTTCGCGATGACGACGAGGCCTTTGTGCTGGTAATCACGGGCGCGGGAGAAGTCTTCTGCGCCGGCTGGGATCTGGCGGACGCCGCCGAGTGGCCGCGCGAGGAATGGGACGCCTACCGGACAAACCTTCACAACGTCGCCGGCGTATGCGGGTACACGCGCAAAGTGGACGTTTTCAAGCCGGTCATCGCCGCAGTCAACGGCTATGCGGTGGCAGCCGGCCTGGAGACGGCACTGCTGGCCGATATCCGGATCGTTTCGGAAACCGCGGTCTTCGGCGCGCTCGAGCGCCGCTGGAACATCGTCGCCGGAGACGGCATGACGGTCAGATTACCGCTCGTGGTCGGCTTCGGCCGCGCGATGGAAATGATCATCACGGGCCGTCCGGTCAACGCGGAAGAGGCGCTTCGGATCGGCCTTGCCAACGAGGTCGTGCCGCCCAAGCGGGTCCTCCCGCGCGCTCTTGAGCTCGCTCGCCAGATCGCCGAGCTGCCCCAGGGAGGCATTCGCACCGACAAGGAGACCATGATGCGCAACGTCGGCCGCACGCTGGAGGAGCAGCTTCGCAACGAGGCCGAGGCGACGCTCTCGATGTGGCTGCGCAAGGACTCGCACTCGATCGGAGCCCGGGCGTTCAGGGCGCGGCGAAAACCCGAATGGCCGCACCACGGCCTCTGAATCGGGCAAAACACGGCCGCTGCGGAAGTCCTCAGGCACGCCGCCAGCCGCGGGAGGCGAATCGCTAGCGCCCCGGCGGCGGGCTTCGTTTCGCGTCGCTTATCGGAACGTGCGTTTCACCACTTGCCAGGAAGGGCCGTGTCGGGCGCCATGCGGATTCGCCTGCCGTCCGAAGACCCGCGCAAGCAAGGCAATGCAGCGAACCGTGCTCAGGCTGGTTGCCCGCGAGCGAAAGAATCGTTCGAAGTAGCCACGGACGAATGCGGGCGCGTTCGCGGTCTTCGACTCTTCGCGTTCGTCTATCCGGTGCGCGCCGCGCCGATTCGAAAATCTCCCAGGGCTGTCAGTGGGCCGCGATTTCGAAGATTATATGGGAGGATTATGGATCGGCTCACATTGTTCGGCCTGTTCGCGGTGACTGCGATGCTTGTCTGTTACGCGCTGGAGGATCGCAGCCGATGGTTCGTATTGGCGTTCGCCGGCGCGTGCGTTCTCGGATCGACGTACGGATTCCTTCAGGGCGCATGGCCGTTCGGATTGGTCGAGGGTGTGTGGTCGGTTGTCGCGGTCAGGCGATGGTGGACGCTCGACGCGTAGCCGCCGGCGCTCGTAGGCGCAACGCCGCCCGCCGGTTCGGATAGCTCCCGATTCGCTACTCGTTCTCGAAGAACTCGCGCAGCGCGGACGAGTCCATCGCGTTGCCGAGCGCGAGCATCAGTTGAAGGCGCGCCTTGGGCGCCGGCATCTCATGCGCGGCGACCAGACCGACGCTTCTCAGATAATGTGCGCCGCCGTATCCGTAAGGATCGTCGACCGCGCCCGCGCCGGTGCGCGACGCGAGCACTACCGCGACTCCGCCGCGCACCGCCTCGGCCAGGAGCTTCACCCATGCGAGCGGCACCCGTCCGCTGCCGAATCCCGCGACGACCAGGCCGCGAAGCCCGGGCCGCGCGAGCGCCTGCGAGAGCGTCGCGACGGGCTCGCCGCTCAGCGCCGTTACGGTGGCGACGTTCGTATCGAGCCTTGGCTCCACGATTCGCCGGGCAAGCGCGGGCGCGGTGAGGAGCATCGGCTCGCCGTTGTAGATTCGTCCGAGCGGACCGCATGCGGGTGAATGGAACGCGCCGAGCGCAAGGCCGTTGCCCTTGGTGACGAAGCGCGCCGAGTGGATCTCCTCGTTCATCACCAGAAGTGCGCCGCGTCCGCGCGCCCGCGGCCATCGCGCGACCCGAATCGCGTCGAGCAGGTTGCGCGGCCCGTCCCACGACAGTTCCGACCCGGTGCGCATCGAGCCCGTGAACACGACTGGCTTTTCGCTCGCGACCGTCAGATGGCAGAAGAAGGCGCTTTCCTCGATCGAGTCGGTGCCGTGGGTGACGGCCGCGCCGGCGATCTCGTCTCGGGAAAGCTCGCGTGAGACGGCTATGGACAGTTCCGCCATCCGTTCCGGCGTCATCTCGCATCCGGGAATTTTCGCGAATTCGACGAGTTCGAGATCGAGGCCCTCGGCGCCGTTGCCGAGCTGGCCCAGCAGTTCCGCGCCGCCGCGCCTGAGCACGGCGCCGCCGGGGCTCTCGAGAGTCGAAATCGTACCGCCGGTGGTAATCAGTGCAACTTTTTGATCCATCGCCGAAAGCCGCTCCCGGGCTCGGAGGATAGCCGCGCTTCACGGAAGCGGGAAGCCGCGTTCATCTGCGCAAGGTGCAGATCTGCTACAAACGTTGTTTCAGGTCTGCTTACACGAAGGCGATTACGCGTTTTCAGCGCCGGCAAAACACCGATATCGTCGGCACGATAAAGACAAACGGGTAACCCGTAAACACTGGGAAACAGCTTTCGCGTCTGTCTTCGGAATTGCGCCGATCCGCGGTCCGGGGCGTCCGGATTTGCTCCATGGAGAGGCCAAAAACCGGCGCACTTATTGCGTAGTTGGCGCCGATGTCCCCTTGCGCTCAGAAGAGCGTGTGCGGGCAGCGGAGATGTATTATGAGTGCCATCACCCACAGCGAGCATCATCACCGAATCGATGCGCAGCATGTTCTGTTCGCGATCGCCAGGATGCTTTTCCTTCTGGGCGTGGCGGTGGGGACCTGGATTCTGGTCGCTTTCATAACCAAGCAGGCGATCGCGGCGGCAGGCGGACCACCTCCGCCGGTGTCCGTCAGCAAGAGCGCCCCGAACCATTCGCAAGGTCCGCGCGCACAGGGCTTTCTGTTCCGGATGCCCTCGTGACACGCGCTCGAGGTTGCCGCGGCAAATCGAAAGCGCTACAGTTTACGCGCGTTATCTAACGGTCACAATTCTGCCATATAAGCGGCGTTGTTACGCATTGTTGATTCGTGCGTAATACTAGGTCGGAGTGGAATCTTGCGAAAGGGGAGGATGTGATGAAGCCGGCCCGGAGTTGTGAATCGAAGAACCTGAAGCCGTTAACTCTATGGCGTCGTCTGAGGCTCGTTGCCGGGGCGGCGCTGGCGGGACTGATTTTTCCGGCGCTTTGCGCGGGAGTCGTTCACGCCC
>JAKAVX010000083.1 GCA_021827465.1 Deltaproteobacteria bacterium
CTCGTAAGGCTCGGCAACGCCGGTGAAGTTCGGGATTTCGCCCGCGAGCGCCTTTTTGTAAAGGCCTTTGACGTCGCGCTCGACGAGAGTATCGAGCGGGCATTTTACGAAGACTTCGACAAAGCGCTCATGCTGGCGGCGCACTTCGTTACGCACCTCGCGATACGGCGAAATCGCGGCCGAAATCGCAATCACGCCGTTTCGCGCAAGCAGCTTGCAGACGTATCCGATACGCCGGATGTTGGTGTCGCGGTCCTCCTTGGAGAAACCGAGTCCCTTGGAAAGGTTGGTGCGCACTTCGTCGCCGTCGAGCACCTCGACGCGATGGCCGCGGCGGCTCAATTCCTCGGCGACCGCCTGCGCCAAAGTCGATTTGCCCGCACCAGACATCCCGGTGAACCATAGGGTGAAGCCGTTGCTCATTTCTTGAATGGACCAACTCCCGAAAAATATATTACTTATAAGGCCTCATAAGTTACTTAATTCCGGAGCCGGATACAACGGCCCCGAATTCGCTTTATCTCCGCCGAGTGGGCCCTAGATCGCAAATCCCAGTATCGGCCAGTAGTAGCGAATCGCCAAATTAAGCCCGAGCCACGCGCTCAGGATCATGATCGCGCCGGGTAGCAGAAGCTCGCGCGTGCGAAGGTAGCCGCTCGAATGCGCCAGCGCGTTGGCGGGCGTCCCAACCGGCAGGATGAACGTGAGACCCGCCGGCATGGCGACCGCAAGCGTGAGCGCCCGCGCGTCAAGGCCGAACTGGTGCGCCAGTCCGAGTCCGACCGGAACCAGCGCCGCGACCACCGCCGAATGACTTAGCATCTCGCCGAGTCCGATCGCCACGAGCGAAAGCACAGCGATCATCAGGAACGGCGAATTCATCTGTCCGAGCGTGCGATGCGCCAGGAACGCGGCGGCTCCGCTATGGTTGAGCGCGCTGCCGAGCGCGATCGCGCCGCCGTACATCAGGATAATTCCCCAGTTAACGTATTCCTCGACCTCGTGCCACGAAAGCAGGTTGAAGACGAAGAGCGCGACCACCGCGAAGATCGCGATACCCGCGTATCCGTAAGTCCGGCTGCCGACGATCCACGCAAGGATCGTCACGCTCAGGATCACCGCGAGCACACGTTCCTCGAGCGTGACGCGGCCGAGCGAAGCCGCCTGCTCGCGCAGTTCCTTCGCGCTTGCGCCGAGCGCGGCCTGGTCGGGCGGAAAGTAGATGCGCAGCACGACGTAGCCGGCGCCGAGCAGGAGCGCGACCAGCGGAGCGGTCGCGAGCGACCACTGCATGAACGAGATCGTTCTGCCGGTTGCTTCGGATAAAATTCCAAGCGCGAGCGGAGCGCGCGCGCCGCCGAGCAAAGTCGCGATACCGCCGATGTTCACACCCCACGCCATCGCAAGGAACAGCGCCGTTGCAAGCCGCGAACGCCCCGGCTCGAGATTCATCCGGGCAACGATGTCGAGCACGATCGGAAACAGCATCGCGGCAACCGCGTGCTCCGGGATCACGAACGACATGAACGCGCCGAGCAGATAGACGCACAGCACCAGCGAGCGCGCGTTTCTTGCGAACCTGGCGAACACTGAAAGCGCTATCCTGCGGCCGAGCCCGCGATGGTTTACCGCGGCGGCGAGCATGAACGCCGCGAGCACGAAAAAGACAGCCTCGTTGCCGAACAGCGCGTACGCCTCTCGCGGCGGCATCACGCCCGACACCCCGAGCAGCGCGATCACGAGCAGGCTCGTGACCATCAGTGGCAGAGCGCCGGTGATCCAGTAGATGACCGCTATCGCGAAGACCGCGAGCGCTCGCTCGGCAACCGGGGTCAGCCCCGGCGGCGGCGTCGCGCGCATCAGCGCGGCGAAGGCGAGTGCGCCGAGTATCAGGATGAACGGCCGGATACTGCGCGAGAGCAGCACGACCGCGAGCGGACGCGTATCGACGACGATTTCCTCGAACTCGTGTCCGAGGCGTCCCCGAGCAGTCTTTCGCGGTTCGTTCACAGCCGCGAGGAATCGAACGACGCGCGCACGCGTCTTACGCGCAGCCGGCGCCGAAGCCGGGCCAGCGAGCGCGTTGCAAGCGCGCCCAGGCGGTTTCGTCCAAGTTGATTGAGAAGGACCGGAAGTTGCGGCGCGCCGGAGACGAAGTATCGCGCTTCGAGCGGAGCTAGCGCGGTCGAAAGGTCGCGCGCCCATGACATGTTAATCCCGCTGCGAAGAGTTTCCTCGAAGAGCGCGGTCGCAACCGGCGCTGTTGCCGCCGCCGGCCAGCTATCGGCGCTTGACTGTGGCAAAGAGAGCAACGGCACGACCTTCGCCGCGGCGAGTTCCGCGATCGTTTGTATCGTCTGTTCCGGCGAGTCGAGGCCGACGGCCAGTTCCGACCAGACCGCGCCGCTCGGAAAGATCGCGGCCGCGTGGCTGAGCGCGTCCAGATAGCGGCGCCGGCCCATGAAGCGCGCGCGGCCCGGAAACGATCGTTCGAGCGCGTCCGCACCGGGCGCTTCCAGGTTGTAGCAGACCACGTCGAACCCCATCGCGTACGACGCATCGATCGCCCGGAGCATGACCGGCGGATGCATCGTCACTCCAATCCGCGCGTCGAAATAGCGGCGTACCGCTTCGACGTACGGCCTGAGCCGCGCCACGCCCGCGTCGTCGCCCGGCACGTAACCGAGATTGAAGTGCACGAACTCGGCCACTCCTTCGTCGAACGCGGCGCCAAGCGCCTCGACCACTTCCTCGACGGGCCACCATTGTCCGCCCGGCTGCGTCAGCTCCCGGCCAAGGCATAGCGAACAGGTGCGGCCGACGTCAGACAGGCCGCATCCGCCGTCGAGTGCGACGACCGCGTACAGGCCGCGGATTTGCGCGATCGAACCGAGCAATTCGCCGCGTGCGTTTTTCCGCGCGGAAAACTCGGCTGGCGCCGCGACGCGAACGGGATATTCGACTTCGCCGTCGCGGACCGTCGCGTCTTCGCTGCCGAACAGGGCAAGCGGCGAGCCGGGCTCGACACGGACGCGCACCCATGACTCGTCGGGCAGAACGATTTCGAGCGTCTCGAGGCCCGCAAGCCCGGGGTCGGCGGCGCGCACACCGCGCATCGCAAGCCGAAGCTTCAGCATCGCGGGATTCTCAGTCGCTTCGGCCGCCGTCGTTTGCATCGTTGAACAAATCTTTGGCCGGTGGACCGTCGGGCGCGCCGGGCAGATTCAGATGGATCGCGAGAGCGGCGGGAGACGCGAAGATTTCCTCGGCGCCCGCGGAAATCAGGATATTGCGCGAGCCGGGCTTGGCGGCGATTCCGTAAAAACTGACGCCGGTTGCGCGGGCGGCGTGGAAATCCGCGATACTGTCGCCGACGAAGGCCGCTTCGCGCGGTCTTGTACCGCATTTTTCAAGCGCAAGGCGCACCATCTCGGGCGAAGGCTTGAGGCCAAGCAGGCTGTCGCGCCCGACGATCGCGCTCGCGATTTTGCCGAGCCGGTTGCGCGCGAGCCATCGCCGTATCGTGCGCGAGGAGTTGGAGGTGACGATCGCGATTTTCGCGCCGCTTCGGGCAAGCCCGCGAAGCAGTTCGATCGCTCCTTCGAGAGCTTGCGCGCGATCGACGCCCGTCAATTCATGTTTCTCGATTATCTTCGATGCGCTTTTGAGGGTTGAGGCCGGACGGCGAAGCGCCTCGCTCGCGGCCCGGCGACGCCCGTTCCGCCTCTCGGCGAGCATCCACGTCCGGGTCGCGTCGTAAAGCAAAAGATTTCCCTTTGGGAATTGTTCGAACAATTCATCCGCGACGCCCGCCGCGCGAAGCACGGGTTCGAGAGCCCGCCTGCTCGCCGCCCAATCGACTTCCTGCTCGAGTTTGGCGAGCGTGTTGTCGAAGTCGAAGATCCAGAGCCGCTTTCGCACGCGAGGCGCGGGTTTTCGGCTTTGCGCGTGCGGCCGGGTAGCGGCAGTCGGCGATTTGCGCGTCTTCGAGCGCATCGACGAGGCTACTTCGCTCCGCCGCAGAAAGCGCATCGCGGGCCCGGCGCCGCCAAAGCAGCGGGCCGTGAAGCGCTCGCGTAGCCGTCGAATTCGATTATCGAGGCCGGCGTCGCGGGTTCGTATCCGGCGAGCAACTTCAGCGCTTCGACACACGCGGCCATCGCGGGAAATTCGGGATTTTCGCCGCGCGCGCGCATCGGCCCGAGCATCTCGTCCGCGGCGCATCGCAGGCACGGCGGCGACGAAGGCAATACGGCGATTCGCGCGGGGCCGTCGAGCCTGACCGTCACGCTCGGGCCGCTAAGAACGCCGGCGGGAAGCGCGAGTATCGCGTCGATTACGGGTTCGGCGCTCACGATCGCGAACAGGAGATCGTTCTTGTCCCGGTCGCCGGGCAAGGCGGGGATCACCGCGACGTCGGAGTTGAGACCGCGCATCGAGGCAATCAGCGCGGCGAGATCCGCGTGATCGCCGGTGACGGCAAGATGAATTGTTCCGACGCCGGCGCCGACCAGGTAGGCGAGCGGGGTGTTTACCGCTTCGAGCGTTCCGGCGAGCACGAGGCGCGAGGCGAGTAGGCGTTCCTGAGCTCGGCCACCGATTCGGGGAACGATAATCTGGCGGCTGTACCGCTCGATCTGCTCATCGCCAAGCGTCATCGGAGAATTTGAGAACAAGCCGTGCGCCGCGCCGCGCGCAAGCCGGTTACTCGATCACGTTTTTCTCGATCGGTTCGACCGTAACGCCGCTCTGCCTGAGCCATTGGATCGCACGCTCGATCTGATCGGCGGTGCCTTCGAATTCGACCGCGACCAAGCCCATGTCCTCGGAGACACTCGCACCGCGGATATTGAAGATCAGGTCGAACTTCTTCACCAGATGGTAAAGAATCGGCTCCCTTATCAGGTGGCGAGGGTAGCTCAGGTAGTAACGCTCGTAGATGCGTTCCATTTGCCGACGATTTTCTGAAGACGTTCCCGCCGCCATTGCTGCCATCCGATCCAGAGATTGGTGGAAAGGTATTTGTCGCCGAAATCCGGAAATACGGTTACGACGCATCCTTCCTTGAGCGTGCGCGCGACCCTCAGCGCCGCGACCATCGCGGCGCCCGCGGATTGTCCGACCAACACGCCCTCGACCTGCCCGAGCGCGTAGACCACCTCGTACGCGTCCTCGGTGCTGACCTGCATTTTTGCGTCGAACAATTCCTCGTGGTAGATGCCGGGGACGATCGACGAGGCCATGTGCTTCAGGCCCTCGAGCCCGTGCATCGGGTCGTCCGGCTCGACCGCGATTACCTTGACGCCGGGGTTGCGCGACTTGAGATAGCGGCCGGTGCCCATGATGGTTCCGCTGGTGCCGATTCCCGCGACGAAGTGCGTTACCTGGCCCGCGGTCTGACGCCAGATCTCGGGGCCGGTGGTCTCGAAATGGGCCAGCGAGTTGGCTTCGTTGTTGTACTGGTCGGGCTTGAAATAGCGATCCGGGTTTTCCTCGATAAGCCCGCGGCAGACCCGTATCGCGCCGTCCGAGCCCTCCATCGGGTCGGAAAAAATCGGCTTGGCGCCGAACGCCTCGATAATCTTCTTGCGCTCGCGGCTTACGTTGGAGGCCATCACGAGCTCGACCGGATAGCCGAGCACCGCACCGACCATCGCGAGCGCAATTCCGGTGTTGCCCGAGGTGGAATCGATAATGACCTTGCCGGGGTGGAGTTCGCCGCGCTCGATTCCGACTTCGACCATCTTGCGCGCGGGCCGGTCCTTGACCGAGCCGCCCGGGTTGAAGCCCTCGAGCTTGGCGAACACGCGCACGCCCGGCCGCAGCATCCCCGCCGTGAGCTTGCGCAATTCGAGCATCGGCGTATTGCCGATCAGCTCGAGTATACTCAGCGCGCGCTGGACGGGGACGACTTCCGGCTTAGTTTCCGCCGGCGATCGCGGGGACGATTGAGAGATCGTCGCCATCCTTTACCTGCGAGTTAAGCTGGTCGAGGAAGCGGATATCGTCGCCGTTCACATAGATGTTGACGAAACGGCGGAGGTCGCCCTTGTCGTCAAGCAGCCGCTCCTTCAATCCAGGATGTCGTCGTTCGAGGTCTTCTATCACCGAGCGAACGGACTCGCCTTCAGCCGCAACCTCATCCTGCCCGCCGGTGAAACGCCGAAGCGGGGTCGGTACCCTAACCCGGACCTGCATGCTTTGGGATTACCTCCTGATGCCTGATCTGATGCTTATGCTCGCCGGAAGCGGCAAACAAGCATCGGTTTTCACGCCGCGCCCGCAACCGGGCGCTTGCCGTTCTGCAGCCGCTCGAAGAGCGCGTCGAAGTCCTTGAGCCGCGCCTCGATAACGAAAGGCTGCTCGATCGCTCCGGCGACGGCTTCGAGCGTTTTGTATCCGTTGCCGGTGATCGACACAACTACGCTTTCGTCGCGCTTGATACGGCCCTGGTTGATGAGCTTAATCGTGACGGCGAGCGTGGTACCGCCGGCCGGCTCGGCGAAGATTCCCTCGGTTCGCGCGAGCAGCTTGATCGCGTCGATAATTTCCTCGTCGGTGGCCGCATCACCCCATCCGCCCGACTCGCGCACCGCCTTGAGAACGTAAAAGCCGTCGGCCGGATTTCCGATCGCGATCGACTTCGCGATCGTGTTCGGTTTGACCGGCGTGATGAGATCGGTGCCCTTGTGCAATGCGTGGATGACCGGCGCCGAGCCCGCGGCCTGCGCGCAATGGACCTTCACCTGGCCGTCCTCGATGAGCCCGACTTCCTTGAATTCCTTGAAGGCCTTGGCGACCTTGGGCAGGATCGTGCCGCCCGCGGTCGGGAGCACGATATTGTCCGGCAGGCGCCATCCGAGCTGCTCGGCGACCTCGAAGCCGAAAGTCTTTGCGCCCTCGGTGTAATAAGGGCGGATGTTGATATTGACGAAGGCCCATCCGTACTTGTCGGCGATCTCGCTGCACAGCCGGTTCACGTCGTCGTAGTTGCCGCGGATCGTGATTACCTGCGCGCCGTAAATCGTCGAGCCTACGATCTTTCCCGACTCCACGCCTTCGGGCATGAAGATGTAGCATCGAAGGCGCGCGCGGGCCGCGTGCGCCGCGACCGCGGTCGCGAGATTTCCCGTCGAGGCGCAGGAGACGGTGGTGAAACCGAACTCCCGGGCCTTGGTGATCGCGACCGAAACCACCCGGTCCTTATAGGAGAGCGTGGGATGGTTGACGGTGTCGTCCTTGATGTAAAGGTTCTTGATGCCGAGTTCCGCACCCAGCCGACGGGCCGCGAGCAGCGGGGTGAAACCGGAAAACGGGCCTGCTTCGGGCTCGCCTTCGACTGGAAGAAGCTCGCGGTAGCGCCACAGGTTGTTCGGGCGCGCTTGGATAGCCTCGCGCGAGACGGCGGCCCGGATTCGCTCGTAGTCGTAAACGACCTCGAGCGGACCGAAGCAGGTCTCACATACGTGAAGCGGTTTAACCGGATAGTCCTGGCCGCACTCGCGGCACTTGAGGCTGGTCACGTAGCTCATTGATTTCCTCTAGTTGCGCGCTGGCGCGTCGCCGCATCCAATCGCGCTCGACGGCTCACAGACGCATCCACGACGCCGACCGACGCTCGCCACGCGTACGCGCGCGCCCGCAGTCCCGTCGTAAGTAAGAATTCCTCCCGCAAGCCTGGGCTCCAGACCAAGGACGAAGCGGCGCGCCTCGTCCGCCTGAAGCTGGCCAATCAGTCCCGCCACCGGGCCGATTATTCCGGCCTCGCGGCAGCTTGCGATTTCTCCCGGTTCGGGTGGCCCTTCGAACACGCATCGAAGGCACGCGGTCCGTCCCGGAATAACCGTCATCGCCTGCCCGCCCATCCCGAGCACTCCGCCGTAAGCGAAGGAGCGCCCGCTGGCGACGCATACGTCGTTGATCAGAAACTTGGCCGCCGGATCGTCGGTCGCGTCGATAACGAAGTCGTAGCGCGCGATGATCTCCCGCGCGTTCGATTCGTCGAGCGCCGCGACGATCGGCTCGGCCGTTGCGCCGGGGTTGAGTTCGCCGAGCTTGCGCGCCGCGGCCTCGGCCTTGGGCGTTCCGATATCGGAAATTCCGTAGATTACCTGGCGATGCAGATTCGACAGCTCAACCGGGTCAGGATCGATAAGGCCGAGCGTGGCCAAGCCCAGGCGCGCAAGCGAAAGCGCCGCAGGCACTCCCAAGCCACCCACTCCGACGATCAGCACCCGGCCGTCGATCACTTGACTCTCTCTTTGCCTCAGGCCTTCGAGAGCTTTGGCGGGCAGTCCGACGCTCCGCCCGGTTGCGGGCAGCCGCCAAGAGGACCCGTTTGTGAGATAAAAGCGAGGGTTCGGAACTCTCGCCCTATCTTCCAAGGGTCATCAACCCTTGCAGGAGTTAGCACCAGCACCCGTTGCCGGGCCGGTTGCTGCGGCATCGTCGGGCCAGTCCCTCCGCCGCTCTCGATAAGGCAACGCTACTGTCGCATAACGAATATATAAGCCGCGCGCGGCTGTCAATCGACGGACCAAGCGGTCAGGAAGCTCCAAAAACGTACAATCGGGGCGCGGCCGACATCTAGGGAACTGAAG
>JAKAVX010000084.1 GCA_021827465.1 Deltaproteobacteria bacterium
AAGTAATAGACGCGCTTGAAGATCCTGATCAGCGGACCGCCGGGAGTGTCGTGCCACGAATAGACGTAGGAGATGTCGCCGACGCGCTCGCCCGGCGTCACTTCGAGCCCGGTCTCTTCGCGGGTTTCGCGCGCCGCGGCTTCGACCAGGCTCTCGTCTTTTCCGACCAGTCCCTTCGGCAGCGTCCACGCCTCCTTGCCCGCCGGTCTGACCATCACGATTTCGAGCGTGCGAATGCGCGGCTTTCGACGCCATACGACGCCGCCGGCGGAAAACTCGCGCCGCCGTTCGATCTGCTGCGCGGGCGCTTTGGCTTTGCCCTTCGCCGCCACGATCGCATCATCCCACGTCGGCAAGGCTGAATCCGTATTCGAGCATCCGCTTGAACGCAGCGCGAGCGCCCGCCGAGGTGGGAAGTTCCAGCGCCGGATCGCGCTTCAGCCACGTTTCGGCCATCTCGCGCGCCTTCGCGATCATCGCAACGTCGTTGATGAAGCGCGCGAACCTGAGCGGCAGCGCTCCGGTCTGCCGCGCGCCGAGCAGATCGCCCGGCCCGCGCATCCGCAGATCCTCTTCCGCGATCTCCGCGCCGCTCGCGCATCGCACGAACACCTCGAGCCGCTCGCGCGCAGGAGAATCGGCGCCGCCCGAGACAACCAGGCAGCATCGCGACGCGTCGCTCCCGCGCCCGACGCGCCCGCGCAACTGATGCAATTGCGCAAGGCCGTAGTGCTCGGCCGCGACGATCACGATTACAGTCGCTTCCGGCACGTCGATCCCGACTTCGACAACCGTGGTCGAGACCAGAACGTCGAGCGCGCCGTCGCGAAACTCGCGCATCACGCGCTCCTTCTCGGCCGGGCGCATCCGCCCGTGCAGCACGCCGATTCGCGCACCGGGAAGCTCGCTCTCGCGAAGCCGCGCCGCCATCGCGGCTACAGACTTCGGCTCGTCCTCGGCTTCATCGCCGTCGTCATCCTCGATCAACGGAAGCACGTAGTAGGCGCGACGCCCGCGCGCGATTTCGTCGCGCACGATTCGATGAACCGCCGACAAGTCGCGCTCCTCGAACATCTCGGTCGCAATCGGAGTGCGTCCGGGTGGAAGCTCGTCGAGAATCGAGACGTCAAGGTTTGCGAGCAGCGTCATCGCAAGGCTTCGCGGAATCGGCGTCGCCGTCATCATGAGAACGTTCGCTTTCGGCCCGAGCGATTTGAGGCGCGCGCGATCGAAGACGCCGAAGCGATGCTGCTCGTCGACGACCGCGAGCCCGAGGTTGGCGATCCGCACGTTCTCCTGGATTAGAGCCTGCGTGCCGAAGACGATCGGGATCTCGCCGCGCGAGAGCGCTCGAAGCAGTCGCTGGCGCTCGTTTCCGGTCACGTTGCCGGTCAGAAGCGCGGCCATCACGCCGAGCCGCGCGCACATCCGCGAGAAGTTCCCGTGATGCTGCTCGGCGAGGATTTCGGTCGGCGCCATGATCGCGACCTGCGCGCCCGATTCGATCGCGCGAAGCGCGGCCCAGAACGCGACTGCCGTTTTGCCGCTTCCGACGTCGCCGATGAAAATCCGGTTCATCTGGCGCGCGGTTTCGAGGTCGGCGCCGATTTCATCGAGCGCGCGAAGTTGCGCTCGCGTCAGCGAAAACGGCAGCGCCTTCACGAACGAGTCGGTGAGCGTGGACGGCCCGCCGAGCTGAAGACCCGGGCGGCGCGCCATTCGCTCGCGCTCGATACACATCGCAAGCTCGAACGCGAAGAGTTCGTCCAGCGCAAGCGCCGCGTGTCCCGGCGAACGGCCGGAGCGGAGCTTTGCGAGATCGGCGTCCGCGGGCGGGCGATGAACGTACGCGAGCGCCTCTGCCGGACGCGGAACGCCCCACGCAACGCGAAGCTTCTCGGGAATTGCGCCGCGCACCGCGCCTGCGGCCTCGTCCAGCGCGCGCGCGACGAATTTCGCGTACAGCCGCTGGTTCAGCCCTTCCGGCAGCCGATAGACGGGGCGAATCGGCTCGCTATCGCCGGAATCGGGAGTGGCGATCTCGGGATGCGCCATCTCGAGTTGCCTGTCTGTCCCTTCGACCACGCGGCCGAGCGCCGCGACACGGCCGCCTTGCGGCAGACGCCCGCTCATATACGCGGGCAGGTTGAACCATACGAGTCGAAGCCGCGCGCCCGCGTCGTCAACCAGCGACGCGGTCACGAGTCTCCGCCATCGCGCACCGCGCATCGGACGCTCACGCACCCGCTCCAGCGTGCCTTCGACGACCGCGACGATTCCGGGCCTCAGCGTGGCGATCGTCAAACGCTCGCGCCAGTCCTGGTAACGCGCCGGGAGATGAAACAGGAGGTCCTCGACGGTGGAAAGGCCGCGCTCGGCAAGCGCCTGCGCGCGTTTGGGTCCGACGCCCGAAAGATCAGCGAGAGGGCTCGTGAGCGTCAACGACCGCGAGGGACGGCGCTCGATGTCTTTCGTATGCGAAGCGCCGCGGCTTGGCGAGGGCGTTGTCGGATGGCGGTCGGCGCGGTCCATCGCTCGAGGCCCACGTTCGCGCTAGCCGCGATGGTAGTCCTGGAGAGCGCGCACTTCGAAGCGCTCGCTCTTGAGAGCCCGGATTCCCTGAACCGCCGCCCTCGCGCCCGCCATCGTGGTGAAGAACGGAAGCTTGAGTTCGAGCGCGGTCCGGCGAATCGAGAACGAGTCCGCAGCTCCGCTCGCGTCGGGCGTGTTCACGACCATCGCGATTTTGCCTTCGAGCATCAGATCGACGATGTGCGGGCTTCCCTCGGTCACCTTGTTCACGACCGCGCACGCGATACCGAGGTTTTGGATATGGCGCGCGGTGCCGTCGGTCGCGACGAGGTTGAATCCCATTTCATTGAGTCCGCGCGCGATCGCCTCCAGCTCGCGCTTGTCCTCGTCGCGCACGCTGACGAAGACCAGTCCCGACGCCGGCAGATCGGTCGAGGCGGAAAGCTCCGCCTTCGCGAACGCCATCGGAAACGCCGCGTCGATTCCCATCACCTCGCCGGTGGATTTCATCTCGGGACCGAGAATCGTATCCACACCCGGAAAACGCGCGAACGGGAATACCGATTCCTTCACCGCTACATGCGCGGGGACGCGCTCGGTGGTGAAACCGAGGTCCGTGAGCTTCTGACCCGCCATCACGAGCGACGCAAGCTTCGCCAACGGCACGCCGATCGCCTTACTGACGAACGGGATCGTGCGCGACGCGCGCGGGTTGACTTCGAGAATGTAAATCTCGCCCTGATGGATTGCGTACTGGACGTTGATCAGCCCGACCACGCCGAGCCCCCCCGCCAGCATCCGGGTCTGTTTCATCAGGCCTTGCTGGATTTCGCGCGAAAGCGACGTCGGCGGAAGCGCGCACGCGCTGTCCCCCGAATGGATACCGGCGTGCTCGACGTGCTCCATGATTCCGCCCATAACGACCGTCTCGCCGTCGGCGATCGCGTCAACGTCGACCTCGATGGCGCCTTGGAGATAGCGATCGATCAGCAGCGGATGACGCTCGGAGGCCTGGAGCGCCTGCGCGACGTAACGGCGCAATCCTGCCTCGTCGGCTATTACTTCCATCGCGCGCCCGCCGAGCACGTAGGACGGGCGAATCAGCACCGGGTAACCGATACTGTTCGCGCCCGCGATCGCGTCATCGAGTCCGCGCGCGAGTATCCCTTTGGGCTGCCTGAGCCCGAGTTTCTCGACCAGCACGTTGAAGCGCTCGCGATCCTCGGCGCGATCGATCGCGTCGGGCGTAGTGCCGAGAATCGGCACTCCCGCCGCTGCGAGCGGCACCGCGAGCTTGAGGGGAGTCTGCCCGCCGAACTGCACGATCACGCCGAACGGTTTTTCCCGCTCGACGATCGCCATCACGTCCTCGAACGTGAGCGGCTCGAAGTACAGGCGATCCGAGATGTCGTAATCGGTGGAGACCGTCTCGGGGTTGCAGTTTACCATGATGGTCTCGAAGCCGGCCTGCTTGAGCGCAAGGCTTGCGTGAACGCAGCAGTAGTCGAATTCGATTCCCTGCCCTATCCGGTTCGGCCCGCCACCGAGAATCATTATCTTGCGCCGCTGGTCGGGTTCGGCTTCGTCTTCGGCTTCGTAGGTCGAGTATAGATAGGGCGTGAAGGCCTGGAACTCCGCGCCGCAGGTATCGACCGCCTTGAAGACCGGCGCAACGCCCATCTCGCGCCGGCGCGCGTAGATTGCGGATTCGTCCGCGCCGCGCAGATCGGCGATACGCCGATCCGAGAAGCCCATCGACTTGAGCGCGCCCATGAACTCGGGCGTAAGCTCGTCGTGTCCCGCGAGCGACTCGGCCTTTACGATTCCCGCGATCGCCTCGATGAACCACGGATCGATATGGCTAAGTTGGTGAATCTCTTCAGGCGAAAGCCCGTTTCTGAGCGCGTCGGCCAGATAATAGATACGATGACTATTGGGCACCTGAAGCCGGGTTCGAATCTCGGCGAGCGCCGCTTCGGGGCTCATCCCCGCGATTCGGCTTTCGAACCCGTAGGAGCCGATTTCGAGCGAGCGCAGCGCCTTCTGCAGCGATTCCCGGAAAGTGCGCCCAATAGCCATCACCTCGCCCACGGACTTCATCTGCGGGCCGAGTTCGTCGATTGCGCCGCGGAATTTCTCGAACGCGAAGCGCGGGATCTTCGTCACCACGTAATCGATCGTCGGCTCGAAGCAGGCCGGCGTCTTCTTCGTGATGTCGTTGGGGATTTCGTCGAGCCGATAGCCGACCGCAAGGCGCGCGGCGATTTTCGCGATCGGAAATCCGGTAGCCTTCGAGGCGAGCGCCGAGCTTCGCGACACGCGCGGATTCATTTCGATCACGATCATCCGGCCGCTGCGCGGATCGATCGCGAACTGGATATTCGACCCGCCCGTATCGACCCCGATCTCGCGGATAATCCTGATCGCCGCGTCGCGCATCAGCTGATATTCCTTGTCGGTCAGCGTTTGCGCGGGCGCGACCGTTATCGAATCGCCGGTATGCACGCCCATCGGGTCGAGGTTTTCGATCGAGCAGATGATCACGACGTTGTCCGCGCCGTCGCGCATCACTTCGAGCTCGAATTCCTTCCATCCCTCGACGGACTGCTCGATAAGCACCTCGCGATTCGGCGACATGTCGAGCCCCCATGCAACCTTGGTGCGGAAGTCGTCGATTCCGCGCGCGATCGAACCTCCCGTTCCGCCGAGCGTGCGCGACGGCCGGATAATCAGCGGAAGTCCGAGCCGCTCCCTGATTCGCTCCGCATCTTCCATCGAATGCGCGATGTCGGAGGCGGGAACGTCGAGGCCGATATTGAGCATCGCCTGCTTGAAAAGCGCGCGATCCTCGGCCTTCTTTATCGCGTGGAGCTTCGCGCCGATCAGTTCGACGCCGAAGCGCTCGAGAACTCCGGATTCGGCAAGCTCGATCGCGAGGTTGAGCGCAGTCTGGCCGCCGACCGTCGGCAGGAGCGCGTCGGGCCGCTCTTTTTCGATGATCCGCGCAATCGACGCGGCGGTCATCGGCTCGATATAGGTGCGATCCGCCAGTTCCGGATCGGTCATGATCGTCGCCGGGTTGGAGTTGACCAGGATTAGCCGCAGCCCCTCCTCGCGAAGCGCCTTCAGCGCCTGCGTGCCGGAGTAATCGAATTCGCAGGCCTGCCCGATCACGATCGGGCCGGAGCCAATTAGCAGGACGGATTTGATATCTTTTCTAAGCGGCACTTTACGCGTCCGGAAGTTCCATTAGTAAGTTCGTTCGCGATCGATCCCGTATAGCCGTCAACTTACGCGGCCGGCTT
This sequence comes from Deltaproteobacteria bacterium, assembly GCA_021827465.1. The sequence continues at coordinate 5,838 of JAKAVX010000084.1, forward strand.
CTCCTCGGCGAGCACCCGCTCAAGCGACTCGGCGCCGTAGCGCGGGAAAGCCTCGACCATCCGGTGGAAGCGCCTGAACAGGTAGCCGGAATCATGCGGTCCCGGCGACGCCTCGGGATGGTACTGCACGGAGAAGAACGGCGCGCCGACGCCGCGCAGGCCTTCCACCGTGCGATCGTTCAGGTTCAGATGCGACAGCTCGGCTTTTCCCTTGACCGAGTCGGCGTCCACCGCGAAGCCGTGATTCTGCGAAGTTATCTCGACGCGCGTGGTGCGCAGGTCCATCACCGGATGGTTCGCGCCGTGATGGCCGAAGGCGAGCTTGAAGGTTCGCCCGCCGAGCGCAAGCCCGAGAATCTGATGCCCGAGGCAGATGCCGAAGACCGGTTTTCTGCCGAGAATTCCGCGCACCGTTTCGTGGGCGTAGGGCAGCGCGGCAGGATCGGCCGGGCCGTTCGACAGGAAAACACCGTCGGGATTCATCGCGAGGATCTGATCGGCCGTGTACCACGCCGGAACCACCGTCACGCGAAAACCGGTCGAGACGAGCCGGCGCAGGATGTTCTGCTTGATGCCGTAATCGATCGCGACGACGAAAGGAGCGTCGCGCAACTCTGATTCGGCCTTGCTGCAGCCGCGCCCGATTTCCCATTCGCCGAGATTCCATTCGTACGGCTCGGCGCAGGTGACCTCCTTCACAAGGTCGCGTCCGACGAGGCCGCGCGAGGTCTTGGCCCTGCGCACCAGAGATTCGGCGTCGAGATCGACGCTCGAGAGGACGGCCTCCTGCGCCCCGTGAGTCCGGAGATGGCGCACCAGAGCACGGGTGTCGATTCCCTCGATTCCGACGACGCCCGATTGTTCGAGGTATTCGTCGAGCGACATCTCGGAGCGCCAGTTCGACGGCCACGGCCAGCATTCCTTGACGATGAAACCTTCGAGGTAAAGCCGCGGCGATTCGACGTCCTCGCGGTTGATGCCGACGTTGCCGATCTCGGGATAGGTCATGCAGACCATTTGCCCGTCGTAGGAGGGATCGGTCAGCACTTCCTGGTATCCGCTCATCGCGGTGTTGAAGACCACCTCGCCGACCGCTTCGCCGACCGCGCCGAAAGCGCGGCCACGGAAAATTCGGCCGTCAGCCAGCGCCAGTATTGCTTCACTTTTCGCCATCAGGAAATCATTCCGGGACGTCCGTCGTAAACGACCTCGCCCCCGACAAGCGTGATAATCGCCTTCCCACGAAGCCGCATCCCGGCAAAGGGTGTGTTGCGGCTCTTCGACAGGAACTTCGCGGGATCAACCGTCCATTCGATATTCGGATCGATAATCGTGACATCAGCGGGCGTCAGGCGCCTAAGATCGCCGGCCTGAAGCCGCAAAAGTTTCGCGGGATTCAGCGACATCATCTCGACCATCCGCCCCGCCGTGATAATTCCTTCGTGTACCAGGCCGAGCGCGAGCCCGAGCGACGTTTCGAGTCCGACCACGCCGTTGGCCGCGCAGGTCAGCGCCGCGGCCTGCTCCTCGGAAAGACGCGCCGCGCCGCTCCCGGCCGGAAAGCATCCCGCGAGCGCTTCGAGGTTCTTGGACGCCGGATCATGCGGCGCGTGATCGGTCGCGATCATGTCGATCGTGCCCTCGGCCATCGCCGCGCGCAGCGCCTCCACATCCTCGCGCGAGCGTGTCGGCGGATTCATCTTCGCGTTCGGGCCAAAGCGCAGCACGGCAGTCTCGTCGAGGGCGAAATGATGCGGCGTCACTTCGCATGTCACCGTGGCGCCGTTTCGCCGCGCGGCGCGAACAAGAATGACGGAATCGGCGCACGAGAGATGCGCCACGTGGACCGGAGCTTCGGCGCCGATCGCGAGCGCGAGGTCGCGCCGAATCCGGAACGTCTCCGCCGAGAGCGGCACTCCCTTGACGCCGAGGCGCCTGGAAACTTCGCCGGCGTTTACCGCGCCGCCGGCCGAAAGATCGCGGTCCTCCTCGTGCAGCGAGATCGCAAAACCGAGCCTTCCGATCTCGTCGAATGCTCTGTGCAGCAGCACCTGGTCGTCGACTGGGATACCGTCGTCGGAGAAAAGGCGCGCGCCCGCTTCGGCCATCGCCTCGTAATCGACCAAGCGCTCACCGCGAAGGCCGATCGTCACGGCGGACACCGGAACGAGCCGCGCGGAGCGGACTTCGCTCGCGCGCGAGAGCATGTAACGGGTCACCTCGGGCGTGTCATTGACGGGCGACGTGTTCGCCATAGCGGCAACCGCCGTAAATCCCCCAGCCACCGCCGCGCGCAGCCCGGACGATATCGTCTCCTTTTGCGGGAAGCCGGGGTCGCGCAGATGGACGTGCGGATCGACGAGACCCGGCACAACCCAATATCCCGACGCCTCAATCGTCACCGCGTCCGCGGGCGCCCCTGTCGCGCCGGGCGCCGCGACGGCCTCGATCCGCCCATCAACGACGAGCACGTCGTTGAGCGCGTCAACCTCGTTGGCCGGATCGATCACGCGCCCCCCGCGTATGAGAAGCGAACTCACTCTGCGCCCTCCGCTTCCTTCATCGGCTCGACCTTCGAATAGACGGTCACGCGATCGCGCGTTCGCGACCGCGCCTTGCCGTCCGGCGTTTCGAGCCTTACCTGGACGCGCTCCGAGCGCGAAGTCG
>JAKAVX010000085.1 GCA_021827465.1 Deltaproteobacteria bacterium
CGCGCGCTTGCCGAAATGCGCCGCGTGCTGAGGCCCGGCGGAGAGCTTCACTTCGTTGAGCATGTGCGCGCGCGTCCGCGATGGCTCGCGTCGATGCAGGACGCGGTCGATCCCGGATGGGCGCGCGTGTTCGCCGGGTGCCATCCGAACCGCGACACCAAAAGCGCGATCGAGTCGGCGGGGTTTCGTATCGAAAAGATGAACGAGGGCGCGGGCGGGATGATGATACGCGGACGCGCGCTCGCGGCCTGACGATGGCCTTTCGAAAGCATCGCGAGGGCGAGTTCACGATCGAGCAGGCGCGGGATCTCGCCGTGGTCCGCGCGATTCTCGCGAAGAACGGGATTGCGTCCGAGGGTGTCGAATGGGCGCCGGGATGCTACCTGCTCGCGTACTTCGGCGACCAGCCGGTCGGAGTGGTCGGTATCGAACCGATGCTGGATGCGGCGCTGATGCGCTCGCTGTGCGTGGTCGAATCGATGCGCCGGCGTGGCGTGGGCGCGGCCCTGGCCGGCGCGGCGCGCAAGGCGGCGCACACCCGCGGGGTGAGATCGCTATACGCTTTCGGCTCGGGGGCGGGCGATTATTTCCGCCGTCTCGGTTTCACTGAAGTTCCGACGCCGCAGTTGATCGCGGCGCTCGCGGGGACGCCCGGCGTGGCCTATTACGAGGCGCGTCCGGAAAGGCTTGGCGCCGAGACCGCATTTCTGCTCGATATCTCGCGCGACGGAATAATTTCCCGGTAACGAGCGGCGCGATCGCAAGCAAGCCGCCGGTTCTTCGGACACGCCTTCCGATCACGCGCCGTAAAGCCTCTGGAAAGAGCGCTCGGCGCGAAAGACCGCGCCCGACTCGGGCTGCTCGCCGCTCGGTCCAAGATCGAGCACCATGCATTTGATCGAGCCGCCGCCCTTGGCGAGAAACTCGCTTACGTTGGCGGTTACCGGCTCGACTCCGCGCTCGCGGATCGCGCCAATCAAAGCTGCCGAAACGCCCTCGGGCAAAAAAAGGTAAAGCTTTCCTTTGAAATCCGTCTGGAACGCGTTGGCCGCGTATATCGCGGCGTCCGCCGCCGACAATTCAACAAGGTTGCGCCGGAAGAACTCGCGCAGAACCGTCCGCGACGTTGGCGTGAGGCCGTCCATGTACGCGAGCAGAAACTCGCGCTCGGGCCCGAACGAGCACAGCACCGTGTCGCCGTGGTAATGCGCCTCGCGCCCGAGCCTGAGCGGCAGCACTTCGCGCGGCACGACGATATGGCGCAGTTCGTCGAGCGCGCCGACTGCGGAGCGAAAGCCGTACACGCGCTTCCACGGCGGCCATCCGACTCGCGGCACGAAATGCTGGCGCTTCACGTCGCCGTAGGTGAACAGCATGAAACGGTCGGCCGGGAAGAAATCGGCCTCGCCCTCGAAGCGCGCACGAATCGGCGCGGTCGGGTAGCCGATCCTTTCGATAAACGGGCGATAGACGTCGCGCTCGCGCGCGCGGGTTGGCAGCAGATGGCTAAGATGGAAGACCTTGCGGCTATGGCCAGTCAGCGGGTAGAGAAAGCCCGCATTCGCCGGGTACACGAGCCCGCTCAGCCCGCGATGCGGCTCGATTACGCAGACCTCGACGCCGTGGGCGATGAACGCGCGGGCGAGACGATGCCATTGCTCGCGCGCCAGCTCCGGATTGACCCGCTTGCGCCTTCCAAACGCGGTCCGAGTGTGAGGATTGGCGCCTCCGATAACGGAGAAGTAACTCGGGTCGCCCATCAGGATAGTTCGCGGCATCACCCGGTATTATGACGGCGCGCCTTGGTTTTGTCTCAGGGTCGTGGCAGACCGGCGCGGAGCGAAGCTCGGGAGCCGGTCTCGGCAGGGGCGTAAAGTGAAAGTGTAAGTTGAGATTTGTGCGGAGCGCGGGTGCGGCGATTACCCGCGCTCCCCGAGAGGCTTACTTGCGGTCGATTTCGGCCAGGATGTCAATTTGCGGACGCCCGTCGAGCAGCGACGCGATAGCCGCGCCGAGTTCCTTCATGTACGGAGTCTTGCCGTGCGCCTCGAGCGCGGCCTGGTCCTGGTAGGTTTCGTAAAAAACGAATGTTGTGGGGTCCTTGACCGAGCGATGGAGCACGTAGCTGAGCGTGCCCGGCTCGGTGCGCACGTTCGGGATGTTATTGCGGAACGCCTGCTCGAGCTGGCCTTCGCTTCCCGCCTTGGCCTTGATTTTTGCGACAATAGTGATCGGCATCGGGTTCTCCTTTTGCGCGGTGCGGGTTTCGTCGCCGCCGGTATCGCAAGCGACGACCGACCGCGAAGCCGCATGCCGCAGCCGAGTTGCGTCTTAACGCTGCATCGCGCTTTTTTCAAGGAAATCGTCGCCGCGCGAGACAAAACCTCTTTCCTTGCGGCATACTCTCGGCTAACCAAGGGATGCCCAAACCGCGCGCACGAATTTCACGATACGCGCGAGTCTCAGGAGAATTTTCGGATGCTTGGTTTCGAACTGACCGACGAACAGCGCGAATTGAAAGAACTGGCCCGCAAATTCACGGAGCAGGAGATAATCCCGCGTGCGCGGGAATATGACGACAAGGAAATTTTTCCGCGCGACGTGTGCGAAAAGGCCTTCGCCGCCGGATTGATGAATTTCGGCGTGCCGCGGGAACTCGGCGGGCCCGGGCTCGGCGTGCTCGATACCTCGCTCATCGTCGAGGAGCTTAACTACGGATGCTCCGGGATCTCGAACGCGGTCGGCGCCAACGACCTCGCCACGCTTCCCGTCCTTATCGCGGGAAATGACCAACAGAAGAAGACCTATCTCGGGCAACTGGTCGAAAAGCTGACTTTTTGCGCGTTCGCGCTAACCGAACCGGGCGCGGGCTCGGACGTCGCCTCGATGAGCACGACGTACCGGCGCGAGGGGGACGAGTTCGTCCTCAACGGCACCAAGCATTTCATCTCCAACGGTTCGGTTGCGGACTGGTACGTCACGTTCGCGACCTCGGACAAGCGGCTCAAGCACAAGGGAATTTCGTGCTTCGTGTTTCCCGCCAACCTGCCCGGAATCACGCGCCGGCGCATGCACGGAAAACTCGGACAGCGCGCCGCCGACACCGGCGAGATCTATTACGAGGACCTGCGCATCCCGGCCAGCGCGATGATGGGCCGCGAGGGCGAGGGCTTCAAGTACGCGATGGGGACGTTCGACCGCAGCCGTCCCGAAATCGGCGCGATCGCGATCGGGATAGCGCAGCGCGCGCTCGACGAATGCCTCAAGTATTCGCGCCAGCGAAACGCCTTCGGCCAGCCGATCGCCAATTTCCAGGCGATCCAGTTCATGATGGCCGACATGGCGATCGAGATTGAGGCGAGCCGCCTGCTCACCTACAAGGCCGCATGGCTGGTCGATCGCGGCGAAAGCCCCAACGTGATTTCGAGTTACTCCAAGGCGTTCTCGGCCGACGCGTGCATGAGAATCACCACCAACGCTGTGCAGATTTTCGGCGGCTACGGCTACATGAAGGAATATCCGGTCGAGAAACTGATGCGCGACGCGAAGCTGCTTCAGATCTACGAAGGGACCTCGCAGATTCAGCGGGTCGTGATTGCGCGCAACCTGCTCAAGGATTGACCGCGGGCGGCTCGGGAGTGTTAGCGCGGGGCTTGTACGGCATCGGCGGATCGATCGGGTCGTTGCCGGTGATCACGCCCATGTACTTGCCGTTATGGTAAACCGAGATCTCTCCGGTGGTCGGGTCGGGAAAGATGTTCCAGCCGTTGTCGGCTTCGGTTGATTTCGCGGGCGCACGCGGTGCAGGAGCGGCCGAAACGGGAGTCGGCGGAGGTTGAGGCTTCGGTGCGACGGGAGCCGTCGTTGCGCATCCGGCGAGCCCGTACGACGTTGCGGCAAGGACGGCGAGCGCGGCGGCGAGTCGGAATGTTCCCATCGTGCGATACGTGGCGCGGGCGGGAAACGGAATCGCCCGGCCACGTCGGATTTTCGCGCGCCCGGGCGATTGCGCGCAAGGGCGATTACTCGTCCTTGCCGCGGAACATCGCGCCGGCGATTCGCGCGGTCAGCGAGCGCGGCGCGAGCCTTGTCGATTCTGCCAGCAGCAGGTTGGTGAGCCCGGCGATTTTGACCGATTTGCCGCGCTTTGCCGCGTCGATCGCCTGCGCGACAACGGCCTTCGCGTCCATGAAGGAGATCGAGTGCATTCCCACCTCGGCGGTCCCGGCGACCTGCTGAAATTCGGTACGGGTCGGACCCGGACAGAGCGCGGTCACTACGACTCCGGTGCCGCGCAATTCTTCGGCAAGCGCCTCGGAGAAGCTCAGCACGAAAGCCTTGGTCGCGCCGTAGGTCGCCATGAAGGGAACGGGCTGAAACGCGGCGGTTGAGGCGACGTTGATGATCGTGCCGCCCTTGCGTTCGAGCATCGCCGGCAAAAACAGCCGCGCGAGCCCGACCAGCGCCGTTACGTTCAGGTTGATCTGCTCAACTTCGCGATCGAGCGGAAGATTCGCAAAACGCCCGCGCGTTCCGAAGCCGGCGTTGTTTACCAGGTAATCGACCGAGACCTTCTTGTCGGTTATCCGCCGATAAAGCGCCTCGGCGGAGCCTGGGATGGAAAGGTCGAGCGCGACTACGTCCACGCGCCCGGAGCCCAGCGATTTGGCTTCGTCGGCGATTGTGCGAAGACGTTCATCGCGCCGCGCGGTCAGAACCAGGTCATAGCGTTCGCGCGCGAGCTGGCGCGCGAATTCCTCGCCGAGTCCGCTCGACGCGCCGGTGATGAGTGCTGTGCCCACGGTTTTCCTCCGCTCGGTCATGTGCGCGGCGTCCGCGCCGCGCGATGGTATCGCCTACACCTGCGTGAGGCCGAGTTCCTGGCGGAAATATCCGATACTGCGAGCGAGCCCGTCGCGCAGAGCAATCTTCGGCTGCCATCCGAGGTACTTTCGAGCGAGCGTGATATCGGGTTTGCGGCGCACCGGATCGTCAGCGCGCGCGGGCTTGCGGACGACCCTGGAGGAGCTGCCGGTCAGCTCCACGGTGATACGCGCGAGATCCTCGACCGTGAATTCGTCGGGATTGCCGATATTGACCGGGCCGGTGAAGTCCTCGACCTCCATCATTCGCACGATCGCGTCGATTATGTCGTCGACGTAGGCGAACGAGCGCGTCTGCAGTCCGTCGCCGTAAATTTCGAGCGGCTCGCCGCGCAGCGCAGCGACGCAGAAATTCGAGACCACGCGTCCGTCGTTGATCGCCATGCGCGGCCCGTAGGTGTTGAAGATCCGCACGATCCGCACGTCGATCTTGTTCTGCCGATGATAGTTCATCATCAGGCACTCGGCGACGCGCTTGCCCTCGTCGTAGCAGGAACGCTCGCCTATAGGATTGACGTGCCCCCAGTAGTCCTCGGTCTGCGGATGCACCTCGGGGTCGCCGTAGACCTCGCTGGTGGAAGTGAGCAGGATTCGCGCGCGGACCCGCTTGGCGAGCCCGAGCATGTTTATCGTGCCCATCACGCTCGTCTTGATCGTCTTCACGGGGTTGTACTGGTAGTGCACCGGCGAAGCGGGGCAGGCGAGATTATAGATGCAGTCGACTTCGAGAAGAATCGGCTCGACCACGTCGTGGCGCATCAGCTCGAAGTTGTCGTAGTCGCGCAGATGCATCACGTTGGCGCGCCGACCGCTGAAGTAGTTGTCCAGGCAAATGACTTCGTGGCCGTCCTTCAGGAGCCTTTCGCACAGATGGGACCCGAGGAAACCCGCGCCGCCGGTAACCAGTGCCCGCATGTGAGCCTCCTTCCGAGCCGCCGCCGCGGATGTCAGCGGCGATTCTGCCGGACCAGGTCGAGAACCGTTTCAATCACGTAGGCGACATCCTCGTCGCTCATCGAGGCGTAAATCGGCAGCGAAAGGCATCGGCTGAACACGTCTTCGGCGACCGGAAACTCGTCTCCGCGATAGCCGTAGTTCTTCCTGTAGAAGTGCATCGTGTGCAGCGGGATGCAGTGGACTGAGACTCCGACGCCGCGTCCCCGCAGCATCTCGACGAACTGGTTGCGGCCGACCGTGAGCGTTTCGGGTTTGAGCCGCAGCACGTAGAGATGCCACGCGTGTTCGATTCCCGGCTCGCTGTACGGCGTCTGGAGCGACGCTTCGCCCCGGAACGCCTCGTTATAGGCGTGTGCGATAGCGGTGCGGCGCTTCAGGAAATCGTCGGCGCGCTTCAGCTGCGCCACGCCTATTGCCGCGTGCACGTCGGAGAGATTGTACTTGAAACCGGTGTCGTGAATCTCGTAGTACCACGAGCCGCTTTTGTCGTAACGCTTCCACGCGTCGTGATCCATCCCGTGCAGGCTGGCCACCGCGATGCGATCGGCGAGCTTCTCGTCCTCGGTCGTGATCATGCCGCCTTCGGCGCTGGTGAAGTTCTTGGTCGCGTAGAAGCTGAAACAGGAGAGTTTTCCAATCGAGCCGATACGGGTCATCCCGCGGCCTTCGAGATGGCGTGCGGCGCCGGCGGCGTGGGCCGCGTCTTCGACGATTTCGAGTCCGTGGCGGCGCGCGATCGCGCCGATGCGATCCATGTCGCACGGATGGCCGGCGAAGTGCACGGGCAGAATCGCGCGCACCCGCTTATGTTCGCCGCTTTCGAGCACCTCTTCGATCCGCGCCGGGTTGATATTGAACGTGCCGGGATCGATATCGACGAAGACCGGACGCGCCCCGAGATAACCCATCACTTCGGCGGTCGCGGTGAAGGTGAACGGAGTGGTGATTACCTCGTCGCCCGGGCCGATTCCGAGCACCCACAGCGAGAGATGAAGCGCGCCGGTGCAATGCGCAACGGCCAGAGCGCGTTTCGCGCCGACGTAGCTTGCGAATTCGCTCTCGAAGCGTTTGGCCTTGGGACCGGTGGTTATCCATCCGGAACGCAGGGTATCGATTACCTCGCGTTCCTCCTCCGGGCCCATCGCGGGACGATGAAAAGGGACTTGTCTCATTTTATCCTGTCTCGGCACGAAGAGGACGCGTCAGCGAGTGCAAAACATCCCGTCGTCCGCCGCAAGTGCCGATAAAATCCGGCGAAAGGGTTTGCAAAGCATCAGAGCGGAGCAGCCGCGCGCAAAGTATAAGGGATAGCTCGAAAACGGAGCAAGGCGCCGTGGGCTGAAACGCAATCGGGGCGTCGCTTAGGTGAAAGATAGCCGCCACAACGCAGACGCGGCAGCATTTGTGGAGTTTGCGTGCGCGAGACGGCGGCGCCTCAACCCGCCTTGGCCTTGTCGAGCCCGGTTTCTTCGGTGTTGTAGCTGCCCGGAGGCGGAGGACCCGGCATGATGTAGGTAGGCACGCCGGTCATCGCCGTGACAGCCTTCTGCAGTTTGCGGTAATCGACGACGTTCTGCAGATGCTTTGCCGCAATCAGCTTCGTCGCGAGCTTCCACAGGCCCGGATAGATGTTGTAGATGTCGCGATGGACTTCGACGTACAGTGCGCCTCCGCGCCATCCGAACTTGACCGGCTGGTAAGCGATCACGCCCTTGGTTCCCACCGGAACCAGGTGCCACAGACGATCGATATCCTCGGGGTACAGACGGATACATCCGTGGCTGACTTCCATCCCGACGCCCCACGGATTGTTGGTGCCGTGTATCGCGTATTCGGGCAGGTTCAGATTGAGCCGCCAGAAACCCTCGGGATTGTCGGGATCGCCGCCGGGAATCATGTGCTCCGCATAGCCGTCGCGCTCCAGATGCTCCTTGTAGATATCGGCGGGCAAGATCCACGGCGGATTATGCTGCTTGCCGGTCACGCGGAAGGTCTTGCCGACTGGAGTTCTCCAATCGTATCGCCCAAGTCCCACCGGGAACGTGTAAACCACGTGTCCCTTGTAATAGTAGAGGCGAAACTCGGGGACGTCCACGACGATTCCGGAACGCGGTCCGTCGGGCAGGATATGCTCGGTCGGCAGCACGATTCGCTGCCCAACAGGCGGCAGCCACCAGTCGAGATGATTGTTCGCGTCGGAAACTTCCGCTCCCGACAGCCCGAACCATCGTCCGACGTCGAGCAGCGTGTCGCCCTTGTGAATGTGATAAGTGATCAGGCTGCCGATGAGATTGTCTTTGCCCTTGGGCAAAGGATAAGCATAAAGAGGGCTCCGCGAGAAATCACGGCCGACGGCGGACAGCGCCCGAACTGCCGCACCGAGTCCGACCACCAGACAAATTACCGCGACAAGATACCGGGCTGACTTGTGTGCAAGCACCTTCAACTTAAGGCGACACCTACCCGGCTGGACACCTCATCCTCACCGCGCCGTTGCTGCATTGTGAAAAATCATACGGTACGGGCTATCGCTCGGCAATCGGTTGCAGGTTGGCAAATTTGAGCACCAGCAACTTGACTCCGCCGCGCTCGAAATTCACCCACACCTTTGCGCT
>JAKAVX010000086.1 GCA_021827465.1 Deltaproteobacteria bacterium
CCGTGGGTTAAATCCTGCTCTACGCCCGCGTCGCGTATATCGCAAGGAGCACGTCAGGAACGCGGTTTCGCGAACTCGACGGCGAGTATCGAAGCGTCTTCCACCGTTCTCAGATCGAGCTGGAAGTCGTCGTCCTTGATTCGCCCGATAACCGGCGGCTCGGCGGTACGGAACAGGCGCGCGATCGCCTCGGCAGACATCGCGGGATGCGTCACCCTAAGCGCGACCGTCGGCAGCTCCTCGGCCGGGAGCGCGCCCGAGCCGACTTGCGAGGCCGATTCGACGATATCGACCGCGAATTCCGGTCCGAGCCTCTCGCGCAAGATGTCACGCGCGCGCGGAGCCATCGCGCCGAGCTCGCCCGTCGTCCGTCGGAGCACCCGAAGCGTCGGCAACTCGGCGCCCAAATCGGCCGAGCGCAGGTACATACGAAGCGTCGCCGCAAGCGCCGCGAGCGTAAGCTTGCCGCATCTAAGCGCCCGCTTGAGCGGGTTCGCCTTCAACTTCGCGACCAGATCGCGCCGTCCCACAATCACGCCCGCCTGCGGACCGCCGAGCAGCTTGTCTCCCGAGAAGGTGACCAGATCCGCGCCCGCCGCAATCCGCTCGGCGACTATTGGCTCGCGCGCAAGCCCGTAGGCGCTCAAATCAACCAGCGCTCCCGAGCCGAGGTCCTCGAGCACGGCGACGCCGTGGCGGCGCCCGATCTCGGTCATCGCGGGCAGCGACACTTCGCTGGTGAAGCCGATGATTCGATAGTTGGAGGGATGCACCTTCAGGAGCAGCGCGGTGTCGGGGCCGATCGCGGCCTCGTAGTCGCGCGGATGGGTCCGGTTGGTCGTGCCGACTTCCTTCAGGATCGCGCCGCTTCGCTCCATCACGTCCGGGATGCGGAATGAGCCGCCGATCTCGATCAGCTCGCCGCGCGACACGACGACTTCCTTTCCGCGCGCGAGCGAATTGAGCGCGAGCAGAACCGCCGCCGCGTTGTTGTTGACCACGGTCGCGGCCTCGGCGCCAGTAAGCGCGCAGAGTTCGCGTTCAACCAGCGAGTCGCGGTCGCCGCGGGTTCCTTCGGCCAGGTCGTATTCAAGGTTGACGACGGAACGCGCGGCCTGCTCGACCGCCTCGATAGCCTGCTCGGCGAGCAGCGCGCGTCCGAGGTTGGTGTGCAGCACGACGCCCGAGGCGTTGACGACCGGCCTCATCGCGGGACGGTCGGCGAGTATCTCGCGCTCGGCCTGGTCGAGAATCGCGTCGGTCAGAGCGGCGCGGTCATGAGGCAACGCCGGGCGTCCGGCTGCTATCGCGGCGCGCATCGCATCCTGCACCCGCGCAATCACGGTCTTCAGGTAAGCGCGTGAGAATCTCTCGAGCGCCGGCCGTTCACGAGCCCGGCGCAGGCATTCGTCAACCGGCGGGATCGCCCGAAGCGCGGCCGTGCGGCGGCCGGCGTCAGCGACGGCCGGATCGGTCTTGTTTCGGGCTTTGCCTGCCACGGGTCGATTATCGGGGGAGGGTCTTGGGATTCGCAAGCTTTTCCACCACCGCGGAGCCGATCAATCGGCGGCCGGGGCGATTTCGCTTTGAGCCTGCGCCGCAGCGATTACCCCGAGCCTGGTCAGCAGGAAGCATCCGCACAGCAGCGAGAAGACCGAGCAGATCACCACCGCGAGCCGCGGACTCAGGTTCTCGCCGACCCATCCGACCTCGAGGCTTCCAAGCGGCGCGGTGCCAATGAACGAAAGCGTGTAGATGCTCATCACGCGCCCGCGCAACTCGTCAGACACGAAGAACTGGAGCATAGTGTTGGTCGTAACCATGTGATACATCAGGCCCGCGCCGATCAGCGTCTGCGCGGCCATCGAGAGCCCGAGCCACGGCGAAACGCCGAAGGCGAAGATCGCCACCGCAACCGCGAAGACGCCGAAGACCAGGTTCTGGCGAAGAGTGCGCGGCGTACTCGGACGCGAATTCATCGCAATCGCCCCGGCAACCGCGCCAAGCCCCTGCGCTGCCATCAGGAAGCCGTACCCTCGCGCACCCGCGTGCAGAAGGTCGCGCGCGAAGAGCGGAACCAGCACCCCGTATTGCATCCCGAAACCGCTGTTTATGGCAACCACCACAAGCAGGTAAAGGGACGGCCGATGACGCCATACGTAGGCCAGCCCCTCACGCACCCGAAGCAGCACGACGGAGCCGAATCGCTCCATCCTGCGGCGCGGGATGTCCATCTCGAACAGGCTCCAGATAACCGCGAGATAGCTCACGCCGTTCAGGAAAAAGCATCCGGCCACGCCGACGATCGCGATCAGAAGCCCCGCGACCGCGGGCCCCGCCATCCGCGCACCGTTGAAGATCATCGAGTTCATCGCGATCGCGTTGGGCAAATCCTCCTTGCCAACCATCTCGACCACGAACGCCTGGCGCCCGGGCATGTCGAAGGAGCTTACGAGCCCGTTGATCGCGGCCAGGATGATGACGTATTCGACCCGCACGATCCCGGTCCAGGTGAGAAATGCGAGCACGAACGCGCTCAGCATCAGGAGCGTCTGGGCAGCGATAATGAGACGGCGGCGATCGACGTGATCGACCACCACGCCCGCGAACAATGCCACCAGCACGATAGGCATGAAGCCCGCGAACGCAACCAGTCCAAGCGCCATCGAAGAGTTCGACAGCTTCAGCACCAGCCAGGCCTGCGCGACCGACTGCATCCAGGTGCCGATAAGCGAGATGAACTGGCCGAAGAAGAAAAGCCGGAAATTGCGATGGCGCAACGCGCGGAATGCGGCCAGACGGCCCGACCATCGGCCGGCGGCTGATGCGTCGGTTGCCTGCGGGTTCGCCTCGGCGGCTTCGATTTCCGGCATGTTGTCGATATGCGCTCGCTCCAGCGGAGCGAAAACCAGTTTGCCAGAGCCGGAGTGTCCACGCGAGACGAATTCGCCTTGAGTTCCGTCCTCGATGTGTAATACGCACAGGCGCAAGGCCGCACTCCCATGAGGATAGAGCTTCGGTTCACAGATTCGCTGAGCGGTGCGCGCTCACTTCGGCTTGACGGGCACGAGACGCTGACCCGCCAGAGCGGAATCGAACTCTCGGCGAATATCCGCGAAGAAAACGGAGCGGAGGTGATTCGCGCGTCGGTCGCGAACCGAAGCGGCGCTTCGATACTGCTGAGCGAGGCGCGCTTCGAGGTTCCAACCGGATTTGCGCCGGATGCGCCCGCGCGCTTCTTCAAGCACGGCTACCAGTCGTGGAGCAATTCCGGCATCGCCACGGCCGGCGATTCAGGACGCCATCGCAGGGACGAGGCGCCGTCGATAATCCGGCTGTCGCATCAGAGCGAAACGGTCCGCCCGGCGGATTTGCCCGAAGCCGCGACCTCGGAACTCTTCACCGTGATCGAATGCGCGGGGCGATCCGAGCGGCTGCTCTTGGGGTTCATCGGCGCGGCAAATCAATTCGGAGCAGTTGCGGTCACATCGCCCGAGCGCGCGACCGGCCGCCTGCTGCTCGACGGCGCGATGCTTTCGCCGGGCGAATCGCGGGAACTGGAGCCGCTGGCTGTCGTTCGCTCGGAAAAGAGTATCGCAGCGCTCTCCGCGCGATGGGCCGCGATGCTGGGCCTGGCTATGGGCGCGAGGGCGGGTACGCCGTACCAGCGCGGATGGTGCTCGTGGTACCACTACTTCCACGGCGTGACCGAGGACGCGATGCTCACGAATCTGCGGACGCTCGCCGCGATGCGTGCCGATTATCCTATCGACGTCGTGCAGATCGACGACGGGTTTCAGTCGGCGCTCGGCGACTGGGATACGACCAACGCGAAATTTCCGGGCGGACTCGAAAAACTCGCCGACGAAATCCGCCGTGCGGGCTTCAGGCCGGGGCTTTGGACCACTCCTTTTCTCGCAAGCAGCGAGTCGCGCCTGATGCGCGAGCATTTGGACTGGTTCATCGTGCACGAATCGGGCGAGCCGCTGCGCGCGGGCTACAACCCGAGCTGGAGCAGCACCGATGACGCGTTCGCCTACGCGCTCGACCCGAGCAACCCCGCCTTCGCCGGGCATCTGGAGCGGCTTTTCTATCGGCTTGCGCGCAAGTTCGGCTATTCCTACCTGAAGCTCGATTTCCTTTACGCAGGAGCCGCCGAGGGCCGGCGTCATGCGCGCGATCTGACGCGCGCCGAAGCGCTAAGGCGCGGACTCGTGGCGATCCGGCGCGGCGCGGGAGACGACGCGTTCATCCTGGGATGCGGATGCCCGATCGGGCAGGCGGTTGGAATCGTGGACGGGATGCGCGTCGGCGAGGACGTCGCGCCGTATTGGGAATCCAGCGCGCCGGAGATGGGCGTGCCGGGGACAGCGCAGGCGCTGGACGCAATCATCGCGCGCAGTTTCATGCATCGGCAGCTTTGGCTCAACGATCCGGACTGCCTGATGCTGCGGGCAACGGAAACCGGACTCTCCGACGAGGAACGCCATTCGCTCGCCGCGACGATCGCGGCCTCGGGCGGGATGCTGCTCATCTCGGACGACATGAGCCTGCTGACGCGCGAAAGCGTAGCGCTCTTTCAGGCCGCCTGGCGAATCGGCGCGGAAATCGACGGCGTATCGCGCGAGGAACCGCCGCTTGCGGTCGAACCGGCGCCGCCCGGCATCGCCTCGACGCTCAGGATTCTTTCTACGCGGCTTTCCGACGGCTCGCTTCATCTGGTGCTCAACCGCGGTGAGCAGATCGAGCGAATCGAGGCCGCGCGGCTCGATTCCACAACCTCGCGATGCACGGTCTTCGAGCTGGGAAAAGACGAGAGCGCGGTGCGCGAGGCGATCGAGATACCGCCGCACGCGGCGCGGCTGGTTCGATTCCGCCGCTAACCGAGCTTGATCACGTTCGCGCCCGGCCCGAACGTTCAAATGTCGAGGTGAAGCCGCATTGCGTCTTCAGCTTTTCGCATCAGGGTGGCGTTCAGGCGGCCCACCGGCCCTCCGCGCAAGCGTTCCTTGGCAATAGTGCGAATCTGCTGCGCCTGAGCCTTGGATTGCTTGGGAAGGCCGCTTTCCTTGGACGACAGGAGAATCTCAAATGGATAGACGCGGCTCGTGTTTGAAGTGATGGGCAGGACGGTCACCGTGCTCGCCGCGCGATTGTTCGCGTCGTTGCTGACGACGAGCACGGGACGGCGTTTGTTGATCTCGGAGCCGACGGTGGGGTTCAGGTCGGCGTAGTAAATCTCACCACGTCTCATCGGCAAGTCCGTCCGATGCCGTGGTATCCCAAGCCTTGTCGGCTTCCGCATCAGCCTCGCGGTAAGCCGCTTCCAGTTCGCGGCTTCTCAGCAACTTGACCGCTTCCTCGAAAACCTGGGAGCGATTCAGGCCCCGCTTTTTTCGATACCTCTCGACGAACCCGGCCAGGGATTCGGGCAACGAGACGGAAAGCTTGGACGCGCTCATACGGATTATCCTACCAGTGGTGTTAACGATAGTAGCATACAACGGCGGACGCGCCAAACCTCCTGAAGGGTACGACGGAGTTCGAGTTGGGGAGTGGTGAATGAGCGCGGCGCGGCTGGTTCGATTCCGCCGCTAACCGAGCTTGATCACGCTCGCGCCCGGCCCGGCACGCATCGCGGCGTGCAGCGCACTCGCCGCCGCGCCGGGACCAAGGCGCGCGTAGTATTCGCGCTCCAGCGCCTCAAGAATCGCAGGCGCGTTTCCCGCGTCGGCGAGCGCGATCATGCATCCGCCGAACCCCGCGCCGGTAAGCCGCGCGCCGTAAGCTCCGGCGTGACGCGCACATTCGACCATCCGGTCGAGCCTCTCGGTACTGACCTCGAAGTCGTCGCGAAGGCTTTGGTGCGACGCGTCCATCAGGCGGCCCATCTCGTCGAGCCGTCCGGCGGAAAGCGCCTTGACGGCGCGATGCACCCGCTCGGTCTCGCTCAGCACATGACGCGCGCGCCTAAGGCATTCGAGCGGCCGGTTCTCGTCGAGCGCGACGCGGGCAGGACCCTCGCCAAGAAGCTCCGAGCGAAGCTCGTTCTCGGGCTTTTCGAGAAATGCCGCGGCTTCCGCGATTCCGCCGAATTTTTCCGGAACGATCGTGGCAAGCGTCTGAACGATATCGGCAGCGCGCCAGTTGTCCAGATGCTTCGCGATATCGCCGAGAATCCTTGCGCCGGCGATCCCGAACGCGCGGCCGAGGATTCGCGCCGCGAGCGAGCATTCCACGACCCGGCGGTTGTACTCCTCGCGCACCCGGCCCGATTTGTCGGCGACTTCAAGGCTGTCGGCGACGACGACCGCGGCCCCGGAGGGCATCGGAACCTCGGCTGCGCGCAGCGGATTGAACTCGATAAAGACGGCATGGTCGCGCCGGCCCATTATCGAGACCGCCTGGTCCATCCCGCCCGCCATCGTTCCCACGTACCATTCGCTGCGCGCGACCATCGCGGCCGCTTCCAGCGGCGAAAGTTCCATCTCGTTGACCGCCATGAAGGCGAGCGCCGAGGCGACAGTGAGCGCGGCCGAAGAGGAAAGTCCGGCTGCGGCGGGCACGCGCCCGTCGATACGAAATGCCGCGCCCCGAAACCGATCGATCGGGACGGCGCGCGCGGAGAAATGGGCGATCGCGCCCTGAACCGCGGCTTTCACGTAGTTGGCCCAGTCGCCTGCGGGATACGGCGTGATCTCGCGATCGAGCGCGAAGCTGCGCGCAGGGTAAGCCGAATCGGCGTTGGCGAGATCGATCGTGCGATCGGTGCGCGCTGCCGCAACGACGATGGTCGAGCGATCGATCGCCATCGGCAGCACCGGCAGACCGCTATAGTCCGTATGCTCGCCGATAAGGTTGACGCGCCCGGGCGCGCGAACCGCGAACACCGGCGCGGCGGGGGAAAGCACGCGCGCAAGCGCCTCGGCGCGCTCGAGTTCGCCCCTGCTCCAGCCTTCCCGATTCATCGCGCGCCTTTTCCGCCCAGCCGAAAGCGCTTTCGCGCGGCTGCGAGGTCTTCAGGCGTGCCAACGTCGCTCCAGAAACCGCGCACGTCTATCGCGCGAACGTCGAGTCCGTCGGCGACAATCGCGGCGATCGCCTGCGGAAGTTCGAGTTCGCCGCGCGCGGAGGGGGTGAGTCGTTCGAGATAGTCGAACAGGTGCCGGGTTGCGGCAAACAGTCCCGCGTTGTTCCAGTTGGTGGTCGAAGTGCCGGGCCGCGGCTTTTCGACGATCCGAACGACGCTCATGTCGCCGTCAACGTAAACCGCCGCGCCGCGCCACGGGTCGCGCGTACGATTCACCGCGACCAGCAGATCGTAGCGCTCCGAGCGCGCGTGCTCGATGAAGCGCGAATAGTTTTGCCGATCCATCAGTACGTCGCCCCATCCGAACAAGAACGCCTCTTCATCGGCGAGGAACTCCCTCGCCACGAGCATCGCGCCCGCCGTGCCGTTCAGTTCGCGCTGGCGAATGGGAGTCAGGCGGGTTTCAGGATGGGCGCGATTGAACGATTCGCACCACACCTTGACCTGCTCGGCGAGATAGCCGGTCACGATCGCGATCTCATGGATGCCTGCGCCGGCGATCGCGGTTGCGATATGCGAGATGAGCGGCGCGCCGGCCACTTCAAGAAGCGGCTTGGGCGTCGATTCGGTGAGCGTGCCGAGGCGGGTTCCGCGTCCCGCCGCAAGCAGAACCGCCTTTCCGATCGTGCGGGCCACGCCGGATAAATAGCATCCGGGCGCTCGCGGTGCAGGCGGGCCGGCAATACTTCAGACGCCGAGCTTGTAAAGGTGCGCGGCGTTGAGCCCCGCTATCTTGGCGCGCGCCGTCCCGGGCATCGCGGCGAGCATCCCGGCGAGTTCCTTCATGTAGTTGGGGCCATGGTCCTGATGCGGGAAATCGCTCGCCCAGAAGAAGCGGTCCTCGCCGACGAAACGCACCAGTCCGGCAAGCGCGCGTTCGTCCGGATCGGCCGAGATCCAGCATCGGGTGCGGATATACTCGCTCGGCAGAAGCTTCAGCGGCGCGCGGTTGATCGGAACCTCGTGCAGCGCGTCCATTCGATCCATCCAGTAGCCGACCCATCCCGCGCCCGATTCGAGCACCAGCACCTTGAGCTCGGGGAATTTGTCGAACACGCCGAAGGAAAACAGCGTGGTGAAGGCGACCTGCGCCGGCTGACACGCCATCGCGGCGTGGTACCATCCCGAGCGCTCCAGCCCCTCGTAGCGGCGCGAGGCAAGGGCGGGCGGCTCGAAGGTCGGATGGATTCCGAAAGGAACGTCGAGTTCCTGGAACTTTGCAAACAGAGCGTCGTGGT
>JAKAVX010000087.1 GCA_021827465.1 Deltaproteobacteria bacterium
TGAACCGGGGTCCGGTCAAGCCGGGAAAAAACCAGGAGTGGCTTGGGGAGCCGCGGTCCGCCTCGTTGTGACGGCCTGGCTCCCCGAGCCTGATGTGCGAGAGTCGATCACTTAAGCCCAGGCTCTTCTGCGGATCGAGCTGGCCTCGCGGGCGCTGGACAGACGGGTCTGGCTCAGCATCCAGTCTTCGATTTCGCGCCGCGAGAAGCGCCAGTGATTACCCACCTTGAAGCCGGGCAGAACCCGCCGTTTCATGAGCCGATAAATGGTCTCTGTCCGGCATCGGAGCATCGTTGCCAGTTCCGCCACTGTCAGCGTATCGATTCTCTCAATAGCGCTATGAGCATCCATGTCCGTACAACTCCAACAAGCAGCTTTTGTTGGCCGACGCGACTGAATTCAGCAATTATTAGCGGACAACCGGTTTTTCGATCCGCAGATGCCCGCTTCGGAAAGCCGAACCGTCACGACCGGCGTGGTTCCTGTGACCCCGCCGATCCCGTGGAAGGGATCGACCCCGAACAGAGGCTAGCTGTGAAGGAAAGGAGGGCCTCGCGCGACGCAGATGTCTTCGACAAACGCCGATTGCGCCAGTGAGGAACTGGATTGAGAAGCGTATAACGCATACGTCGCGGTCGGCCGCAGAGTCGGCCGTACGACGCGTTTGCGATGTCCTTTGACGGGGGTGCGATTACCCAGACGCGCCGTCAGCACCTGATGACTCGGTGCTCGAAGTGCGTCGAAGTGATGAGTGGCGTTGGGACGTTTCGGTAAACGGGCGCCCGACCGCGCGATGGGAAGGAATTGAAATAGCGCAGCGCAGACCGCTACCCCGATCGCGAGAGCCAACAGGCGAGTCTCGCGCGCGGGATGACGCCGTATGCGGCTACCTATCAAGCGCTCCTCCGTTTGCTCAGGATGCCCTTCAATCCTACCTACGCGTGGCGGATTCGACTAACTTCGCGACAACCGCTGAAGAGAGAATCCAACCTAAGCAAAGTTAATCGTAACCGTAATCGTCTTAAAATTTTGTGTCAAGTTAGCGTTTTGCGGACAAGCGCTGCGCATGGAAATCGGCTCTCTACTTTGCGCGCGCGCACCCCCTACCGGCAGCGGCCAGGCATGTCCGAACCTTGTGCGCCGGATTCGCGGATCGTGCCTGTGTTGAAGTATGATAGCCAGGTGCTTCGCGAAGTACAGATAGATTCGTTAGCCAACTTCCTGGTGGCCGGCCTCGTCGCCAAGGGCGCAATCAAGCCGATCCGCGACCAGAAGGATATCGTTGCCTGCGTGGTCGAGCTGATGTCCTCGAACTTCGAGACCGAGACGCAAATCGACGAGGAAGCGAACCGGATGGCTGAGGACGAAGTGCGCAAGGATCCGCGCGCCGACTTCAATCGCCTGCGCACGCTTATCAAGCAGAAGCTTGCCGAAAGAAAAGGGTTCGTGCTGTGATCTCGCGCTCTCTGTGACGCCGAAGCTCCCGGGGTTGCCTCAATGCGCTTTACGGAAGAAAGAATCCTCTATCTGGCTCGCGAGTCCCTCATGCGCATTCGCGATGAGAGATTGGCGGAAATTCCCAACTTTCCACTGGCGCTTCGTCAGGCGCGCGAACTTATCGCTCAGTGGGCCGAAAAGGGCGACGAGATAGACGCCGCCGTACGCCGCAAAATAACTTCCATAAAGCGCGGGATCGTCGAGGGCAGCCCCGAATGGAATCTGCTCTACCGCCGTTACCGTGACGAGGAACTCCGCAAGCGCGGCATAGTCCGCTGACGTCCGAGCGGAGCCGCCGATTGCATATTGCATCGCGCGCCGCGCGCAGCGGGATTCAGGCATCATGAATGAAAGAGAATTCACTGCGACGTCGGACGCCTGCCTTGCGATGGTAGCGGGCTGGCTCGAGCAACTTGACCCCGACGAGATCGACTACAGCACCGGCGACGGAATCGTCACGATGGAATTTCCCGATGGCGAGCGCTTCATCCTGAGCCGTCAATCGGCCGCGCGACAGATATGGTTGGCCGCCGGCGCACACGGATGGCATTTCGGTTTCGAAGCGGCGGGCGACCGATGGATCGACGACAAGGACGGCCGCGAACTCCTTTCCCGGCTCGCGCATGCGATCTCGGAAAAGCTGGGCCATCCGGTCGAATTCTAGCGCTGGAATCTTGCTCCGGTACCGCGAGCGAGGGACGTCTATCGATGGTTCGCCATTTTTTCGCTTATTAATTTTACGCGAAGGGCTTGATCTACGCTCGTTCAGAGCGGATTCTGCATTAGCACTCGAAACCTTCGAGTGACAATTGACACGGATCGTTTCGTGATTAATTTTACGCGCGGTCCGAACAGACCGATTTACAGCCAATAAGAAGGAAGTTTCGAAAGGAGGTAGCTGGTCACCCATGAAGATCAGGCCACTGGGCGATCGCATTCTGGTAAAGCGTATCAAGGAAGAGGAAAAGACCAAGGGCGGGATCATCATCCCCGACTCCGCGAAGGAAAAGCCCCAGGAGGGCAAAGTAGTCGCGGTTGGCAAGGGCAAGGTCACCGAGGACGGCAAGCTTGTCGCGCCCGAAGTGAAAGCCGGCGACAAAGTGCTGTTCGGAAAGTATTCCGGCAGCGAGATCAAGCTTGACGGCGAGGACCATCTCATCCTGCGCGAGGACGATATTCTGGGCGTGCTCGAATAGCCGGTCGTCCAGCTCTTCGCAAGGAAAATCAGAAGAGGGAGTCAGGAGAAGACCATGCCCGCGAAAGTAATTCGTTTTTCACAGGAAGCCCGGGAGAAGATCCTCAAGGGCGTTAATGTCCTCGCCGACGCGGTAACCGTTACGCTGGGCCCCAAGGGACGCAACGTCGTCCTCGAGAAGAGCTTCGGTGCTCCGACCGTGACCAAGGACGGCGTTACCGTCGCCAAGGAGATCGAACTCGAGGACAAGTTCGAGAACATGGGCGCCCAGATGGTCAAGGAAGTTGCGTCCAAGACCTCCGACATCGCCGGTGACGGCACCACCACCGCAACCGTACTTGCCCGCGCCATTTACACCGAGGGTATCAAGATGGTCGCGGCCGGGCACGACCCGATGTCGCTCAAGCGCGGAATCGACCGCGCGGTCGAGAGCGTGGTTGGCGAACTCAAGAGCCTGTCCAAGCCGACCAAGGATCGCAAGGAAATCGCGCAGGTCGGCACCATCTCGGCCAACAACGATTCCACCATCGGCGATATCATCGCCGAGGCGATGGAGAAGGTTGGCAAGGAAGGCGTGATCACGGTCGAGGAAGCCAAGGGCCTCGAGACCACGCTCGAGGTGGTCGAAGGCATGCAGTTCGACCGCGGCTACCTGTCGCCGTACTTCGTAACCGATCCCGAGCGCATGGAAGCTCGGCTTGAAGACGCATACATCCTTATCCACGAGAAGAAGATCTCGTCGATGAAGGATCTGCTGCCGGTGCTCGAGGCTATCGCCAAGTCCGGCAAGCCGTTGCTGCTCATCGCGGAGGATATCGAGGGCGAGGCGCTGGCGACGCTGGTGGTCAACAAGATTCGCGGCACGCTGCAGTGCTGCGCGGTCAAGGCCCCGGGCTTCGGCGATCGGCGCAAGGCGATGCTCGAGGACATCGGGGTTCTTTCCGGCGGCCGCATGATTGCCGAGGAACTCGGAGTCAAACTCGAGAACGTGACCCTTCAGGATCTCGGCCGGGCCAAGAAGATCGTGGTCGACAAGGACAACACCACGGTTATCGACGGCGCCGGCAAGCGCAGCGACATCGAAGGGCGCATCAAGCAGATCCGCGCCCAGATCGACGAGACCACTTCCGATTACGACCGCGAAAAGCTCCAGGAGCGGCTCGCGAAGCTGGTCGGCGGCGTTGCGGTCATCCGGGTCGGCGCGGCCACCGAGATCGAAATGAAGGAAAAGAAGGCGCGCGTCGAGGACGCACTGCATGCGACCCGCGCCGCGGTAGAAGAGGGCGTTGTTCCTGGCGGCGGCGTTGCGCTGCTGCGTGCTTCGGCTGCGCTCGACAGCCTGCGTGCCGGCGAAAACGAGAAGGTTGGCGTCAATATCGTCAAGCGCGCGCTCGAAGAGCCGTGCCGATGGATCGCCAGCAACGCCGGATGGGAAGGCTCGGTTGTCGTTGACAAGATAAAGAACAACAAGGGATCCTTCGGTTTCAACGCCGGAAGCGAGGAATTCGAAGACCTGATGAAGGCCGGGATTATCGACCCGACCAAGGTCGTTCGCACCGCGCTTCAGAATGCGTCGTCGGTGGCAAGCCTGCTGCTCACCACCGAGTGCATGGTGGCGGAGAAGGCCGACGAAAAGACCTCCATGCCTCCGATGCCGGGCGGCGGCATGATGTAAGCGGCGTCGGCTGATTCGGCGACGCTATCCGCCTCGACTTGAGAGGCGGGTCTCAGGAAGACAGGAAACGGCGGCTCGATAGAGCCGCCGTTTCATTTTCACGCGCATCCCGCGCGCAATCTCCATCTCATCGGGCCGTCGATTCGCCCGCCTCGTGTCACGCAGGTGCAACACAATTCTCCTGCTATGCAACCCGTTACGGCTGGGGCCGTCGCTGTTTGCGCCCGGTTCGTCGGGCGTCGACGTGTCCGCGAGACATCCGGCCAACTCTGCGATATCGCTCGGGCGTCGCTTGAGCGGGCGTTGAAAGGCAAAGTTTCAGCGCCGCCCGGCATTTGCAGTCCGGCACTTTGCCTGCTGCGGCCGGGAGACTAGGGCGCAGATAGAATAATCCCGAGAAATGCCGAGACGCGTCTCTTGCGATGTTGCTTTGGCGCGCATCGGGAATCTTGAGTGTCCTCGTTTGAGACCGGCCATCCATTTTGGCGACTCCTTCGAGCGCAACAATCGAAGTGTACTCGTGGCTTCGTACGCCCTTTGCCGAGTCGGGCGCCCTTGGCCTGCCGCTTGCTTTCTAGAGGGCCTGAGGTGAGGAGGACGATGAGGGGCAGGAGGATTATTCTGAATGGCGGTACGTGCTTTGATTGCCGAGGGTTCGCGGGCGGTGCGCAACGCGATACGGTTTCATCTCGAATGCATCGGATGCGACGTGGTAGCCGAGATGGGAACCGTCGCTCAGGCGCTGGCGATTTTCAGGACGGTCAGACCCGACGTGGTTACCCTTGGACTGGACCTTCCAGGCACGGAGGAGATGGATTCGATCTCGCTCTTTCGCGACATGCGCAGAGAAGCGCCCGAAACGACGATTGTGCTCCTGGGCACAAACGAGGGTCAGGCGCCGGATGGAGAGGTCTTCGTGCGTGAAGGCGCCCTGAACTTCATCGCGAGACCCTTCGGCAGCGCCAGCTTCGACCTTTTGTGGCGAAGGCTCTCGCAGGCCTATCCGGAACTGAAGAACCGGGGCTTCGGCGCGATAATGTCCGACCCGTTTCAGCAGGGACGCAGCCAGAATCGGCAGATGGCCTGAACGCTCTGCGGGGCTCCAGATTCGCCTGACAAAAAACTAGGCGTGCGGCTTTACGATTGTACGCGCACGCGCTCGATTGAGACCGGCTGGCCGGGTGCGAAGTCGGCGACGACGACCCATCCGGCCTCCTCGCTCGAATAGAGCGGCGCCGGCGTGCCGCAATACAGCGCCCGCGTCGAACCTCGCGAGACATCGTTGAAGATGTGCACGTGGCCGAGGGCGATATAGTCGTAACCGCTGCGCTCTATTTCGTAGGGCGTTATCGGCGACGACCGTTCCGTCTCTCCGTCTTCGAGAAAATATCCGTGCGCCATCGCGACGTTCCATAGCCCAGGCTCCGGTTCGGGCACTCCGCCGAGCGGGCGGTATTCGGGCGAATGGTCCACCATCGCGCGGCCCCACACCTTTACCTCGAGATCAGGAAAATGCAGCGTCTTCCCCTCGGGCTCCAATATCAGGCTCAGATTGCCGGGCAGAACTTCGGGGGCAAGCCTCGCGTAGATCGAGCGTTCGTCGTGAGCGTCGTGATTGCCCGGGATCATCACGACCGGCATCCGCGCGCGCGCAATCGTCGTCAAGGCGAAGGCGAGACCCTCCTCGCTCACCCGGCTCGAGTCGAACAGATCGCCCACGATGAGCAACAGGTTCGCCTCGCGGGAGTTTGCTACCTCGATAACGTTCGTGAAGGCGCGCCGAACCTTGTCGCGCAGTTGCTCGCCTCTGCTCCCGGAGCCGAATGTGTCGGTTTCCAGATGTACGTCGGAGGTGTGGACAAGGCGAAGCTGCTTTATCGGTCGCGGCGGCAAATTTTGATCTCCTAGCGACTTTGCGAGTTGCACAGTCGCCCCAAGTAACCGTCTTCATCGTAAATACTAAACTTTTCTCGCCCGTTCCATCCTGCTCTAATTCAACACGAGCGAGCGTCTTGTTGGAGGCTTTGGCATTTGATTGTCGTAATGAAGGCGCAGGCGACCGAAGAAGAGATCCAACTGGTCGTCCGGATGGTCGAGGAACTCGACTACCGGGCCCATGTGATCCGCGGCATCGAGCGCACCGTGATTGCCTGTGCCGGCGAGGAACGGGGCCCGCAACATTCGCTCACCCATCTGGAGGCCGTCTCCGGTGTCGAGCGCGTAATCCCGGTGCTCAAACCCTACAAGCTCGCCAGCCGCGAGGTGCGTCCCGAAGGCTCAATCGTTGACGTTGGCGGAGTCAAAATCGGCGGCAAGGCGATTATCGTGATGGCGGGACCGTGCGCGGTCGAGAGCGCCGAGCAGGTCGAGCAGGCCGCCGTCGCGGTCAAGCGCGCCGGAGCAAATCTGCTGCGTGGCGGCGCCTACAAGCCGCGCACCTCGCCCTATTCATTCCAGGGGATGGAGGCAGAGGGCCTCACGCTGCTCGAAAACGCGGGAAAGAAAGTCGGACTGCCGGTCGTCACCGAAATAATGGATCCGCACGATATCGATCTGTTCATCGAGCATGCGGACATGCTGCAGGTCGGCGCGCGCAATGCCCAGAACTTCTCGCTCCTACGCCGCTTGGGCCGTATTCGCAAACCCGTGCTCCTGAAACGCGGGATGGCGACCCGGCTCGACGAATTCCTGATGGCGGCGGAGTACGTGCTTTCCGAGGGCAATCCCAACGTGGTGCTATGCGAGCGCGGTATCCGCACTTTCGAGACCGCGACCCGCAACACGCTCGATCTCAACGCCGTTCCGATGCTCAAGCGGATGACTCATCTGCCGGTCATCGTCGATCCGAGTCACGGCACCGGCATCTGGTCCCTGGTGAAGCCGATGGCGCTCGCGTCGATAGCGGCGGGCGCCGACGGCCTGCTGATCGAGGTGCATCCGAAACCCGAGCTTGCGCTCTCCGATGGACCGCAGCAGCTACGGCCCGACAAGTTCGAGGACCTGATGCGCGCGGTTCGGCCGGTGGCAGAAGCGGTCGGTCGCTCATTCTAAGCGCCGGCGCTCGTGCGCGCACCGCAGCCGCCGGCGTCGAAAGCCGATCCGTATGTGCAGCGAGTACCATCGCCGTGGTAGACTCGCCGTCAAAGAGTGGATCGCATCCCGCTAAAACCACCCGCCCTCAGGGCCGGCGATACGGTAGGCGTTGTAGCTCCCGCCGCGGCGATCGAACGCTCCTACCTGGAGCGCGGACTCGAAGTCGTGCGCTCCATGGGATTTCGGGTGCGGGTTTCCGAGCGGGCGCTGAGCCGCGACGGAGTCCTTGCCGGGACCGACAGCGAACGCGCGCGCGAACTGCAGGCGTACTTCGCCGATCCGGACGTACGCGCGATCTTCGCGGCGCGCGGTGGCTACGGGTGCGGCCGGCTGCTGCCGCTGCTTGATTTCGACGCGATAGCTCTCACCCCGAAGCCATTCGTCGGTTTCTCGGACGCGACTTTTTTGCTCAACGCGTTGGTGGACAAAAGCTCGATGGTTTCGTTTCATGGACCGATGGTCGCGATGGATTTCGCGCGCGGGCTCGGGCGGCGCGGCTTCGAGCATATGCGCAAGCTGCTCACCGGAGAGCTGCGCGGGTTCGAACTCGCCGCGCGTGAAGCGATTCATCCGGGCTCGGCCCACGGACTGCTCATCGGCGGATGCCTTTCGGTGGTGGTCGCGACGCTCGGCACGCCGTGGGCGCCTTCGTTCGACGGGCGGATCCTGTTCCTCGAAGATACCGGCGAGAAGGCGTACCGGATCGATCGGATGCTCGTGCAACTGAGGCAGTCCGGCACACTCGCGCGATGCGCGGGTATCGTGTTCGGAGCAATTCGGCCGATCGAGGGCGACGAAGGCGAGGCGCGGCTCATTATGCGTTTCATCGCGGAGCAGACCGAAGGGCTCGGATGCCCGGTGC
>JAKAVX010000088.1 GCA_021827465.1 Deltaproteobacteria bacterium
ACAGCGAAGCCGGTACCGGTTCTTTTTTCCTCAGGGAAGGGGTTAGGTTTCTGGGCACCCGAATCAATAAAGGATTTTCGAACTCGGGACTCGATCACGTCCTGTAACCGCAGAGGTTGAACCGATGGCCGACCAGAGCATCGTTGGCAAGACAGGCAAACCCTTCAAAATCCCGATCGAGTGGAGCAAGGTGCGCGAATTCGCCCGCGCCATCAAGGATCCCAATCCGCTCTACTTCGATCCCGAGCTGGCAAAGAAAGAGTGCGGCGGAATCCCGGTCCCGGTCACGTTTCTGCAGACCGCCGTGTTCTGGCAGGACGAGCAGTCGAGCCCCGGGATGGGCGGCTTCGACCTTCGCCGTATCCTGCACGGCGAGCAGGAGTTCGAACTGCTCAGGCCGATCATGGTCGGCGACGTGCTGACCGGAGTCGCGCGGGTCGCGAACCTGTTCGAAAAAGAGGGCGGACGCGGCGGCAAGATGCGCTTTCTCGTGGTGGAAACCGAGTACGCCAACCAGAAAGGCGAGAAGGCGGCGATCTCGCGTTCGACGCTTATCGAAACCGGGCAGGCGGTCAAGGCCAGCTGAAACCGCGCGCGGCGACAGCCGCAGGAGAGATTGCGATGCCGGCAAAGCTCAAATTCGATCAGGTCAAAGTCGGGGACGAGATTCCAGCGTTCGTGGTTGAAGGTGTCACCCGTCCGGATTTCGTCCGCTACGCGGGCGCTTCCGGAGACTTCGTCCCGCTTC
The DNA here is from genome assembly GCA_021827465.1 of Deltaproteobacteria bacterium. The sequence goes on from JAKAVX010000088.1 coordinate 749, forward strand.
ATTACGACCAGACGTTCGTTGAGGCGGCGGGAATTCCGACCGTCTTCGCGCAGGGGATGTTCACTGCGGGACTGCTCTCGAAGGCGCTGACGGATTATGTCGGTGTCGGGCAGGTGCGCAATTTCAAAGTCCGCTTTGCGACCCGGGTATGGCCGGGCGACACGGTTACCTGCCGCGGCAAGGTCACCAACAAGACCGAGAAAGGCGGCGAGAAGATAATCGAAGGCGATCTCGAAGTCCTGAACCAGAAGGGCGAGGCCGCCATCAAGGGCTCGTTCGCGGCCGCCTGCGCGTGATTCGCGTCTCCGCGATTCTCGCGTTGAGCCGCTCGACCATCGTGCGAGTATCCCGGAAGAACTGCCAGAGCTCGCGCGCTTGCAGCTGCTGAATCGTCTCATCCTTGGTGAGTTGGGTAAGCACGTCCTTGTCGTGCAGGTTGTATCTGGCCCTCGCTCGTGCGATCGACCACTTATCTTTCGGCGCAGTCATACCGTGCTTTTCCCTCAAATACTTTCTTAACCTGTGCAGTTCGGGAAGGTGGGGCTCCTCGGCTCGCTTGGTTTCCTCACTCCAGATGATTCCCAGGCTTATGGGAAAACCCGGCCCTGGTTCGCCCTGCTGCAAACATGCCCGCGCGTAAGGAAGACCGGATTTGGGATTCGCTGGGACGATAGCAATCCCATACCACTTTTCGCCAGGTCCGCTATCGTCATCAGCGAGATTGACCTCCCAGTTACCAAACTGACGGCGCGACCTGTGGTTTTCGATGAGCCGCTTTACCGCAGTCCAATACTTCTCTTGGAGATGGGCGCGGACCTCTTCAAAGTGGTCGGAAATTTCGAGGGCAATTGCGAAATTATCGGGCTTGGAGAGGAACCCCCGATGCGTGCGCTCAACCCGCTTCGTCTTCGCCATTTTCTTCTTCCGCTTCCGCCGGCAGCCGGCCCGCCATGTCGGCGTACTGTAAGAGTATTGGTCTCAATACTTCCGGAACGCGCTCTGCGCACGAGCGCAACCACTGGGCGATGCCTGCCCTGTTCCTATACCCTAGGCACGAATACCGGACAGTTCCCGGAACGTGTCCTTTCGGCTTACGACCGCTACGGGTGAGGTAGAGAAGCGCCTTTCGGTGCCTCGCGAAATTGAAATTGCTCTGTAGCAGTTTCCAGTATCGCTCGAGTTGATCCTCCTGGTCTCCGGCGTAGACCTTGTTCTCGATGATTAGCGCGAAGCCGGCATCGCGCGAGAAGACCACGATGTCCGGGCGGCCGAACGCGCTATGGAACTCAGGCTTGACGAATACGAACGCAGTGTCTGGTAAGTCCCGGTCGAGCAATTTTGGAAAATGGTGAACGTGTTTGTGGCAGTGGCGCAGGAAGTGATTCAGAAAGAACGCCCCTTGACCGTGTGTCCCGGCCGGGTTCAGAAGATTCGCCAGGAAGCGTGAATGCATAGCCTCATCGCTCTGGAGGCGAAGCAGCTCGAACAGATTAAATTCGGGCGCTTCGCGCTGGTCGCGCGCCCTGCGTCCGTCAAGGAATTGCTGGATCCGGGGACGGAACTGGTCGAGCCGCGACACGAATTCCGAGACGGACTGCGCCCCCGCTAAGCTCTTCGCCGGCTTGTTTTCATCCAGGAAGCGGCGTACCGCGTCGGGAGGGCCTTCTTGCTTACGCATGGTTTCCGTGTCTTTACCCCGGCCCTCGCGTAATTAAAAGTGTGTCGGCCATAACCGGATTTTACCGCCGAATCCAATTGCCGAACGGGCCGGCACGCCCGTCCTTGAATCGTAAATCTCCGCGATTGTCTTGGGCCCCTTCGGGGCAGGTACGCTACCGTCTCCGTTCGCATCTGGGGGCCTGACCGCTCCGGCATCGCTGTTTTGCGCGACCAGCGCGCCAAATCCAGCCCGAAACCTCGAACGATCGGCCCCGCAGTGAGGATTCCTTGATCACTCGGCGGGATTGCGCAAAACAATGGTCGGTGAAAGCGTAGAGAAAGCCGCTGGGACGGGCCGTTCAGCTCTCGGTCCCGCGGCAAGGTGTTTTCTGGGATGGCCGAACCGCGTTACGTCATAATTCACGGACACTTTTATCAGCCCCCGCGCGAGAGCCCCTGGACCGGGCTTATCAGCCCCGAACCCGGCGCGCCCCCGTTTGCCAACTGGAACGAGCGAATCCTGAGCGAATGTTACACGGCGAATGCCCACGCCCACATCATGGAGGGCACGGTCGTTCACGTCCGCAACAACTACGAGATGCTCGATTTCGACCTTGGACCGACGCTTGCCTCATGGCTCGAACGCCACGGCAAGGCCGCCTACCGCGCGTTGCGGCGCGGCGACGAACTCAGCGCCAAGGGTCACGAAGGACGCGGTAACGCGATCGCGCAGGCGTATAGCCATTCGATTTTGCCGCTTCTCTATCCGCACGACCGCGAGTTGCAGGTCGCGTGGGGACTCGACGACTTCATGTTCCGCTTCGGGCGGCGGCCCGAAGGGATGTGGATGCCGGAATGCGCCGCCGACGAAGACTCGCTGGAAGCGCTCGCGGCGGCCGGAATCAAGTTCACGATCCTCGGCGACGACCAGGGAATTTTCCGCGGTCCTGGAGCGAAGGATCGCTCGGCGGGACCGTTTCTTTGGAAACGCGGCGAGCGCACGCTCGCGGTCTTCCGTTTCGATCGCGCTCTTTCCGGTTTGGTTTCCTTTGGCGACGGGCTGGAAGACGGCGACAAGCTTGCCGAGCGGCTCGCCGAGGCGGCGCTCGAACTCGAACCGGGAGCCGCGCTGCTAATCGCTACCGACGGCGAGACTTTCGGACATCATAAGCGTATCGGCGCCGCCGAGCTTGCGCGCACGATGACGATGCTTTCGCGGCGCGACGACGTGGTCGTGACCAACTGCTCCGCCTATCTTGCCGCTCATCCGGCGGCCGGGTCGTTCGAGATGAACGGTCCGAGTTCGTGGAGCTGTCCGCACGGGATCGAGCGATGGCGTTCGGATTGCGGATGCCGAATCGATCCGGAAACCAGCCAGGGGTGGCGCGCGCCGTTCTTCGACGCGATGGAGTTGGTCAAGAATCACGCGAACGAGATCTACGAGCGGTTCGCCGCGCCGATGGTCGAAAAGCGAGGCGAGGCGCTCAGGGAATCGGTGCGGATGTTCATCGATCCCAACCCCGCCGTGCAGGAGGAGTTTTTCGCCCGGCACAAGGTCACTGACGAGCGCAAGCGCGACCGCCTGATGCGTCTGTTCGAGATGGTGCGGGCGGGCCAGGCCGCGCTTACGAGCTGCGCCTGGTTCTTTGACGATTTCGGCGGGCTCGAAGGCCGGGTCGCGCTGAGATGGGCGGCACGCGCGGTCGAACTGGCCGCCGAGTTCGCATCCGGAATCGAGGGCGAGCTTTTGGGCCGCCTGCGCGAAATCCATTCCAATCGCCGCGACATCAGCGATGCCGCGACGCTTTACCTGAGTCTCAAGACGCGCGAAGCACGCGGGAGGGTCTAGCCGCCGATGGCCTCTAATCAAGCCGCCGATATCGAATCGATCCTTAACGAAGGACGCAAATTTCCCCCCAGCCGCGAATTTTCGGGCCGCGCCTGGATCAAAAGCCCGGCCGAGTACGAGGAACTGTGCCGGCGCGCCGAGCAGGATCCCGAGGGATTCTGGGCCGAGTGCGCGAAGGATGTCTCCTGGTTCAAGCCCTTCGACAAGGTCCTCGAATGGGAACTGCCGTTTGCAAAATGGTTCGTCGGCGCCCAGGTCAACGCCGCCTACAACTGCCTCGACCGTCATCTGGCAGGACCGCGCCGCAACAAGGCCGCCTTTATCTGGGAGGGCGAGCCGGGCGATTCCCGCGTGCTGACCTACCAGATGCTCGCCGACGAAGTGGGCAGATGCGCCAACGCGCTCAAGAGTCTTGGGGTAAAGGCGGGCGACCGGGTCGCGATCTACATGCCGATGGTGCCGGAGGCGGCGGTTGCAATGCTTGCGTGCGCGCGGATCGGCGCGATTCATTCGGTGGTCTTCGCGGGTTTTTCAGCCGAGGCGCTTGCCGAACGTATCAATGACGCCGAGGCGAAACTGGTCATCACGGCCGACGGCGGATGGCGGCGCGGCCAGGTGGTCGAGCTTAAGAGCAACGTCGACGACGCGCTCAAGCGTGCGAGAACCGTGACCAAATGCCTCGTGCTGAAGCGGGTCGGAAACAAGGTCGAGATGCATCGCGGGCGCGACGTGTGGTGGGACGAGCTGATCCCCCAGCAGAGTCCCAACTGCGAGGCGCAGCCGCTCGACTCGGAGCATCCGCTCTACACGCTCTATACCTCGGGCACGACCGGACGGCCCAAGGGCATCCTGCACACGACCGGCGGCTATCTGGTCCACACGCTCTCCACGATGCGATGGGTCTTCGATCTCAAGGACGACGATATCTACTGGTGCACCGCGGATATCGGATGGGTCACCGGCCACAGCTACACGGTTTACGGACCGCTCGCCGCCGGCGCGACCGTTATCATGTACGAAGGTGCGCCGAATTTTCCCGAGAATGATCGCTTCTGGCGGATAATCGAGAAGTACCGCGTCAGTATCTTCTACACCGCGCCGACCGCGATCCGGACCTTCATCAAATGGGGCGACTCGTGGGTCAAGAAGCACGACCTTTCGAGCCTCCGTCTGCTCGGCACGGTCGGCGAGCCGATCAACCCTGAAGCATGGATCTGGTACCACCGCACGATCGGCGGCGAGCGATGCCCGATCGTGGATACCTGGTGGCAGACCGAGACCGGTGCAATCATGATAAGCCCGGTGCCCGGCGCGGTGCCGACCAAGCCCGGTTCCGCGACCCGGCCACTGCCCGGAATCGCCGCCGACGTGGTCACGCGCGAGGGCCAGCCGGTCGGCGCCAACCAGGGCGGTTATCTGGTCGTCAAACGGCCGTGGCCCGGGATGCTGCGGACGATTTTTCGCGACCCCGAGCGTTACAAGCAGCAGTACTTCAGCCAGATCGACGGGATGTACTTCACTGGCGACGGCGCGCGCCGCGACGAGGACGGCTATTTCTGGGTGATGGGCCGGGTTGACGACGTGATCAACGTCTCGGGCCATCGCTTGAGCACGATGGAAGTCGAAAGCGCGCTGGTTTCCCATCCAACGGTCGCCGAGGCCGCGGTGGTCGGCCGTCCCGATGATCTGAAGGGGCAGGCAATCATGGCGTTCGTTACGCTGGAAGGTGGGCGAAAGGGCGACGAGAAGCTCAAGAACGAATTGCGCCAGCATGTCGTAAAGGAAATCGGCGCGCTCGCCCGTCCCGATGAAATCCGCTTCACCGACGCGCTGCCGAAGACTCGAAGCGGCAAGATAATGCGCCGCTTGCTGAGACAAATTGCCTCGGGCGACGGGACCTTGGGCGACGTTACCACGCTCGAAGATCTGTCGGTTCTGTCGCGGCTTCGCGAAGACGAGGAATAGGCGCGCAAGGCGCGCGAGAAAAAGAGAGCGGGCTCACGCCCGCTCTTTTGTTTTTGGCTTTCGCGGATTCAGCGCGCCGGGGTTGGGTTGGCCTGCGTATCTACCGCGTTGTTCGCCTGCGTTCCAGCTATGTAAAAGCGCAAAAGCTCGGTGGTGGCCTCGGGCCCTCTCGCCGCAAGCGTTCCTTCCTGCCGGAGCATCCGGTGCGGCGCGTGGGAATCGAAGTAACAGGTGTTGGTCGAAACAAATTTGCTGATCACGCTCAGCACGAACCCGGGCCACGAGGGCATCAGCGTGCTTACGTCCGGAGTTGTCGCGTCGCAATGTCGGAAGCTTCCCTTGCTATATTCCCGTGCTCGGGCGTGAAATCGGTGGCCGTCTCTTCCAGGGCAGATTGAGGAGGTCGGAAGGAGGACTGATTCCTTGATAGCCGATCGAAATCGACGAACCAAGGATCGGGGGGGTCGGATGCAGCTCGCGAAGCCGCCTTTGGGCCAATCATTTGCAAGGGGTGCGCAATAAGATGGATTGTTTTTTCACGGCTGACCGGCTTGCTGAAAAGCCGCGGCCGATGATACGCTCTGACGGCGTGGGCTTGTGCCCACTTTTTTGTTGGTTTGACTTGATGAGTATTCCGGCGCGCGGCCGCTGTCGAACCTTGCCGGGCGGAAAAGGCGGCGGCCGGGGGCTTTGCCGGTGTTAGTGCTGACGCTGAATCCGGTCGCTCGCAAAGTGATGGATTTGCTCGATCCTCACGTCGAGCGCCAGGGGTACGAGCTGGTCTTCGTGGAGTTCCGCAAGGGCGCCCGAAGCTCGTTGCTTAGGCTTTTGGTGGACAGGCCCGAGGGCGGGATCAGCCTGAACGACCTCGAACGGTTGAGCCACATTTTGAGCGACCTTTTAGATGTGTACGATCCGGTCGAGGGACGTTACACGCTGGAGGTGGCCTCGCCGGGGATTAACCGGCCACTGGCGAAGCTGGAGCACTTCGAGGCTCATCGCGAGCATCGCGTGCGGGTCAGGCTGCTCGCCGCTCGCGACGGACAGAAGACGTTGCTTGGGACGCTGGTCTCGGTGAGCCCGGACGGTATCGAGATCGAAGACGAGATCAGCAGGAAGCGTCAGACGGTCGGATTTGGTGAGATACAAGGGGCACATTACGAACACAACTTTGATGACTGAGGCTGCGCCGCAGACGGCCGTAAAGCGGGGTGATTTTCGCCCTTGTCGCGGCGTTGACCAGCCCGGGGAGGTGGTATGCAGGTTGATCTGAACCGGGTCATCGAACAGGTTTCCAAGGAAAAAGGGATCGACAAGGCTATCGTTATCAACGCAGTCGAGGAGATGATGCACTCGGCTGCGCGGCGCACTTTTGGGCCCGAGCGCCGGATCGAGTCGCGTTTCAATACCGAGCTTGGCGAGATCGAGTTGTTCGAGATCAAAACGGTCGTCGAGCAGATTTCGAATTCCCTTTCCGAGGCGACCCTCGAACAGGCTCGCTCCAAGTACGATCCCGACGCGCAGGTCGGCGACGAGATTCTGATCAAGCTCGATACGGCCACGATGGGGCGAATCGCCGCCCAGGCCGCCAAGCAGAATCTCATCCAGCACATACGTGACGCCGAGCGAAAACAGATATATAATGAATTCAAAGATCGGCGGGGGGAAATTGTCTCAGGCATAGTTCAGCGCTTCGAGCGCAAGAATATGATCGTCAACCTCGGACGCACCGAGGCGATCCTTCCTGAAAAAGAGCAGATTCCACACGAACGCTACCGCCAGGGCGACAGAATTCGCGCGCTTATCACCGAGGTCGATCTGAGCGAGAAGGGCCTTTCCATCGTCCTGTCGCGCACCTCCAACGAATTCCTGATTAAGCTATTCGAGCAGGAAGTGCCGGAGATGTACGAAGGAATCGTGGAAATCCGCCAGTGCGCCCGCGAGCCGGGCGGACGCGCCAAGGTCGCGGTCTACTCCAAGGATAGCGACGTTGACCCGGTCGGCGCGTGCGTCGGCATGAAGGGCACCCGGGTGCAGTCGGTGGTCCAGGAGTTGCGCGGCGAGAAAATCGATATCGTGCCGTGGACCGACGAC
>JAKAVX010000089.1:0-2819 GCA_021827465.1 Deltaproteobacteria bacterium
TGATGAAGCCGGCCCGGAGTTGTGAATCGAAGAACCTGAAGCCGTTAACTCTATGGCGTCGTCTGAGGCTCGTTGCCGGGGCGGCGCTGGCGGGACTGATTTTTCCGGCGCTTTGCGCGGGAGTCGGTCACGCCCAGGTGATACGGCTTCCCAACAACCATCCGCTCGACGTTTCGGCGCTTACGCCCAAGATCGTATCCGCCAATCGCCCGCTCAATCTGCGAATTGCGCTCGCGCTCAGAAATCGCGCGCAGCTCGAAAAGCTGCTTCGCGAGCAGCAGGATCCGACCTCGCCGCAGTACCATCGATGGCTTACGCCCGAGGAGTTCGCGGCCCAGTTCGGCCCGTCGCCCGCCGACGTTCAGGCGCTCGAACAGTGGCTCTCGCATGCCGGGTTCAAGGTGGTCGGGCAGAGCGCGAGCATCCTCCAGGTGCAGGGAACAATAGGGCAGGCGGCGAGCCTGTTCGCCGTGGAATTCGCCGGTTCGTCCGACGGGCGTTTTTACGCCAACCTGCAGGACCCGGCGATTCCAAGCCGGTTCGCGGGCCTCATTGGGGCGATCGACGGGCTGAGCAATCTCGTGCACGCGAGCCATACCGCAACGCAAATGCCGCCGCCGGCCACCGGCATGGGCGCGCTATCGTTCAAGGGCGCAAGCTCGGGCGCGATGACGCTTGCCGAGAATGTTCCGTCCGCTGAGCCGCGAGCTGAGCAGTCCGGATCGGGATCGCAGCCGTCTTATTACACGCCGCAATACGGGGTCGGCTTTGGACCGTTGGACTTCTACAACTTTTACGACGAGAATTCGCTGCTGAACACCAGCGGCATCGATGGGAGCGGCGACGGATGCTTTGCGGTGATCGAGGACTCCGACTTCTCGACCGCCGCTGTCAGTGACTTCGATTCGACCTTCTCGGTGCCAGCCGTTTCGCTCACCAAGATTTTCGTCGACAACCCGCCCGACCCCGGATACACCGGCGACGAACCCGAGGCGCTGATCGATGTCGAGTGGGGCCACGCGGCAGCTCCGGGGGCGGCGGTTCGCGCCTATATCGGCAACGGCACCGCTTACGGCGCACAGGCGCTGGTCGACGCATTGGCAGGGGCGGTGCAGGCCAACACCTGCACCTCGATCGACCTCAGCTTTTCCTTCTGCGGCGAGTCGTCGAGCTTCTATACGCAAACTCTCGGTAACCTGTACGAGCAGGCCGCATTGCAAGGGCAGTCGATCTTCGTTTCGAGCGGCGATGAGGGAGCGGCGGGCCTGGTCTTCAGCTCAAAGCAAAACGCATGCGTGACCGGGACCAGCCGCCACGTCAACGAGGGGTCGACCGATCCCTACGTAACCGCGATCGGCGGAACGCAATTCGTTCCGAACTACAACGGATCGGACGAAGACGTGGGCAGTGTGCCCGAGCAAACCTGGAACGAGACGGTAACCCAAAGCGGCAAGACGACACATTTGGGCGCCTCTGGCGGAGGAGCGAGCACGGTTTTTACCAAGCCGTCTTTCCAGGCCGGCCCCGGCGTTCCCAATGACGGCAAGCGCGACGTGCCCGATATCTCGATCGCGGCGGGCCTTCTGCAGCCCGGCTACTATTTGGGCGACGATCAGGCTGGCGACGGCAGCGCGCAGATTGATTGCTGCTGGGGCGGCACCAGCGTCGGGACCGCGATATGGGCTGGTATCGCCCAGCTTATCGGCGAGCTTGATATCCAGAACGGTCCGGCGGGGACCTGCGGCGGTACCGGACGGTGCGGCAATATGAATCCCCGGATCTACCTGATGGGTGGACAGATGAACGCCGCGACGACCGGGATTCGCGACGTCACCACCGGCAACAACAGCTTCAATGGCGTGAGCGGATTTTCGGCGCACGCGGGCTACGATCAGACCACCGGATGGGGCACGCCGGATCTCGGCGTCTTCGTTCCGGCATTTGTCACGGGTAACTTCGTCCTGCTTGCCGGCAATCTCAACGCGGGCCCGAAGCCGCGCCATTTCCCGGTCCAATTGTTCAGTTCGGTCGGTTCAACCAGCCCCGAGGGCGCGGTCACGATAATCAATAACAATCCGAAAAAAGTGCCCGCCACGTTTAGCTCGATTTCGGTTACCGGCGCGAATGCCGGCGATTTCCAGAAAGTCAGCGACGGATGCACGCCGACGCTCGCCGCGAAGTCGAAATGCCCGGTCGAATTGGTGTTCAAGCCGACCGCGCTCGGTCTTCGCAGCGCCACGCTTACCGTCAGCGGAGAGTTTGAGAACAGCCCGCTTGAGATACCGCTGGTTGGCAAAGCGCTCGCGCCGATTCTGCACTACGGGCCCAAGTCGTTCGGCTTTGGCAAGGTTCCGGTCGATACCACAAGCCCAGGCCGCACGGTGACGCTGACCAATACAACCACGGTTCCGATCGACGTCAGGTCAATTGTCGGCTCGTTGAGCGATTTCGCCGAGACTGACGACTGCGTGGGCACGCCGATCGCGCCGCAGGGCGGTCAGTGCACGATGACGGTCACGTTCAAGCCGTCGATACAGGGTGCGGAGAGCGCAACCTTTACGATCACCGACGACGCAAGGGGTGGCACGCAACTGGTGCACGCGAACGGCCGCGGCTACTGAGCGGCCGCGCAATTATCGGCGAGAAAGAAACGGCACCCGGCCTCGCACGACCGGGTGCCGCTGCGTTTGAAACCCGCTATTTGCCCGGCTGCGGCGTCACGCGCAGGTAGGGCTTCAACTCCTTGTAGCCCTTGGGGAATTTTTCCTTGAGCACGGCGGGATCGGTGACCGAGGGCGCGATTATCACGTCCTCTCCCT
>JAKAVX010000089.1:2829-8284 GCA_021827465.1 Deltaproteobacteria bacterium
CTGCTTCCAGTCGACCGGCGTTGCGACCGTGTACTTGTCGGTGAGCTGGAGCGAGTCGATCGCGCGCAGGATTTCCTGGAAATTGCGCCCGGTGCTCGCCGGGTAGGTGATGATGAGCCGGATCTTCTTGTTCGGATCGATCACGAAGACGGAGCGGACGGTAAGCGTGTCGTTCCACTCCGGATGGATCATGTCGTAGAGCTTCGAGACCTTCTTGTCGGCGTCGCCAAGGACCGGGAAGTTCATCTTGATGTGCTGCGTTTCCTCGATATCGCCGATCCATCGCTTGTGCGAGGCGACGTCATCGACGCTCACGCCGAGAGCCTTGACGTTGCGCTTGTCGAACTCGGGTTTGAGTCGCGCCGTCATGCCCAACTCGGTCGTGCATACCGGGGTGAAATCCTTCGGATGGGAGAACAGGATTCCCCAGCCGTTTCCGAGCCACTGATGGAAATGGATCGTGCCCTCGGTCGATTCCTGGGTGAAATCGGGAGCGATACTGCCAATGTGAAGCGCCATGATCTTCTTCTGCCTCCGAATTTCTTGCGCGCCTTGCCCCGGTGCTCGAGAAAACTCCCGAGCCCCTGTTTTGGGGCTAAGCGTCGTCAGCTTTTGGAAGCCTGCGGCGAAAGATGATAAAGCAGACTTTCTAAGTCGTATATTCCTATTCCCGCTCCTTCCGTCAATCAAGAGATAAAAACGTCTAAACCGGCCGCGCGCGCCTAGGATTTCCCGAGCTTGCCGAAATTGGGCTTGCGCTTCTCCATGAAGGCGGTCACATACTCCTTATGTTCCGCGCTCACGTAGCATTTCTCCAGCGCAAAACCTTCGATCATGCTGGCGCTCTCAAGCGTGCCGTCGAGTGCTTCGTAAAGCGCGCGCCGGGTTAAGGCAAGCGACGTGGGCGAACACTGGAGCATCTCGCCCGCTATCTCCCGCGCCGCCCGCATCGCCTCTCCCGCGGGCGCAACCCGGCTCAGCAGCCCCATCGCAAGACATTCCTGCGCCGAGTACTGCCGCCCGGTGAGCATCATCTCGGCCGTGCGCGAAAGCCCGATAAGCCGCGGCATCAGGTAGGTCGATCCGAGCTCGCTCATCAGTCCGACGCGCCCGAAAATCACGCCGAGCTTCGCGTTGTCGGACGCGATCCGCACGTCGCACAGAAGCGTCATCGTAAGGCCCACGCCAAGCGCGTAACCGTTGATCGCCGCGATCGTCGGCTTCGACAGGTTACGCATCAGGACCGGCAGCGAGACCGTCATGCGGCGGCGATCCGAGAACTCGCCTTCACCCTCGCCGCCACGCGCTTTGATATCGCGCGCGAAACCGCCGATATCCGCGCCGGCGCAGAAGGCGCGATCGCCCGCGCCGGTCAGGATTATCACCCGCACGTCGGAATCCGCGTCCGCCCGCAGCATCGTCTCGCCGATCTCCTGGCCCATCGTCGCGGTAAAGGCGTTCATCTTGGAGGGTCGGTTGAGAGTGATCGTCGCGATCTCGTCCGCGACTTCGTAGAGCACTGTTTCGTAAGCCATCGCTGAATCCTCAGGACCGGCAAATCGGTTCCCGGACCGTTGAAGCGGACGCCAAACCGGCGTCCGAGCCATCGTTGGAAGGGCGCCGTCGTCAGGCGCGCTTCTTTTTCTGTTTGCGCGCCTCGCGGGTTTTGGCCTTGAGCCGCTTCTCACGCCGCTTACGGCGCCGCCTGAGTTCGCGTTGTCTTTCGGTTCCCATCGGTCTCCTGTTTGCGCGTCCAGTGAAACAGTGAAAGCTTGCGCTCCACTTTCGCGCCGGTTTGAGGTTAATGCCGCTCGGCGTCGAGCCCGGACGCCATTTGACGGAGATCGTTTTTCGACATAGACGGCACGCTCGCCACGGTCAAGCTTGAAACGATCATATCTCGCGCCCAAGTTTCAAGGCCGGTTCGAGTATAGTGAGGCGCAAGGTTCTTTGGCCAACCGCCGGGCCGGCGGCGACGGGTCGGGACCGTCGCCCGGCATGAGGACGCCGTTGCTCGCCCAGACCTTTTGCAGTTGCGGGTAATCGATGAAGCCGTGCGCGGCGTGCTTGATGCGACGGTGCGATGCGGACTACAAGCGAACCGGGAGATCCTGCCATGCCGCGAATCATCGTCGAAAAAGATGTCCAGGTCGCGATGCGCGACGGTTGCGTCCTGCGCGCCGACCTCTATCGGGCCGACACACCCGAGCGCCTTCCGGTGATCATCAACCGAACGCCCTACAACAAGGCCCTTCCGATGGTCTTCGCGCTCACGCTCGACGTGATGCGGATGGCGGGCGCGGGCTACAACGTGCTGGTCCAGGATTGCCGCGGGCGCTTCGCGTCCGACGGCGTGTTCAACTGCTTCACCGACGAGACGCGCGACGGCTACGATACCGTCGAATGGGCGGCCGCGCAGCCGTGGTCGGACGGCAACGTCGGGATGTACGGCGCGTCGTACATGGGAGCGACGCAGTGGCTCGCCGCGGCGCTTCGGCCGCCTCATCTGAAGGCTATCGCGCCCGCGATCACCGCGAGCGACTACCATGACGGATGGACCTACCAGGGCGGCGCGTTCGCGCTGTTCTTCAACGTAAGCTGGACGATGGCGGCGCTGGCGCCGCCGCGCCTTCTGCGCGAACGCGAGGAGCGGCCCGGCGACCAGGCGGTGCTCAAGGAACTCGGCGCGGTGATGTCGTCGGTCGACACGATGCGCCAATCGATGGAGTTCCTGCCGCTTAAGAAATTTCCGATGTTCCGCACCGGTGCGCCGTACTTCTTCGACTGGCTCGCCCATCCCGCCCACGACGATTACTGGAAAAGCCTCTGTATCGAGGAGAATCACTCGAAGATCGACGTACCCGCGCTCAATATCGGCGGATGGTACGACATCTTCCAGGGCGGGACGATTCGTAATTTTCTCGGGATGCGCGCGCGCGGCGCAAGCCAGGCCGCCCGCAACGGCCAGCGGCTCATCGTCGGCCCGTGGCATCATACGCTCCCGCTCTCGAACCTGGTCGGCAACGTCGATTTCGGGCTGGCAAGCAATCCGCTCTCGATCGACTACGAAGGTATCCACATCAAGTGGTTCGACCGCTGGCTCAAGGGCAAATCCGACGACGCGGAATCGCCCGTCAGGCTCTTCGTGATGGGAACCAATCAATGGCGCGACGAAAAGGAATGGCCGCCCGCCGGCACCGAGTTCCGCCGCTTCTATCTGCATAGCTGCGGCCGCGCCAACAGTGCCGCCGGCGACGGCGCGCTTTCGGCAGAAGCGCCGGGAGACGAGCCCGCCGACGCGTACGTTTACAATCCGCTCGATCCCACGCCGACGATGGGCGGCGGACTATGCTGCTACGCGGGCGCGCTTCAGGGCGGAGCATGGGATCAGCGCGAGGTCGAGCGCCGCGCCGACGTGCTCGTTTATTCGACCGAGGCGCTCGCCGAGGACGTCGAAGTGACCGGGCCGATTACGCTGACGCTTTACGCGGCGTCATCCGCGCCCGATACCGATTTCACCGCGAAGCTGGTCGACGTGGGCCCGTGCGGATTCGCGCGCAACCTGACGGACGGCATAATCCGCGCGCGCTTTCGCGAGTCGTACTCGCACGAGAAGATGCTCGTGCCCGGCGAGGTTGACTGCTTCACGATCGACCTGTGGTCAACCTCGAACGTGTTCAAGGCGGGCCATCGGATACGCCTGGAGGTGAGTTCGAGCAACTTTCCGCGCTTCGATCGCAACCCGAACACGGGACATCCGCTGTTCACCGACGCCGAAGTGTGTCCCGCGATGCAGACCGTGATGCATAACCGCGGCTATCCGTCGCATCTGATGCTGCCGATCGTGCCGATTCGCCGATGAGGCTTGGGCAGCGGCGGCCGTGCGAAGATGCGACCCGGCGGAAATCCGCGTGCGGGTTGGCGATGCACTCCCGCGCGGACTAGGCTTGGAGCGTAGCCGCTGGATATCGCTGGCGCGGCGGTCCATCATTTCACGATGGCAGACGAGCAGGACGTCCTCGACGCGAATCGGTCCTTCTACGACGCCTTCGAAAGCCTCGAAATCGAGCGCATGGAGAAGGTCTGGCTCTCGGAACCGCGCATCGTGTGCATCCATCCCGGATGGCGCAAGCTCGCGGGATGGGGCCCGATAATGACCAGTTGGGAACGCATCTTCCAAAACGTCTTCGGGATGGAGTTCGAGCTCGGCCCCGCCAACGTGTTCATCGGCAAGAACCTCGCCGTCGTGGTGGTCGAGGAAAGCCTGACGCAGCACGGATACGACGGCAAAATCCGCATGCAGGTGCTCGCGACCAACGTCTTCGAGCGCGTGGGCGACAAGTGGATGATGGTGCTTCATCACGGCTCGCCGGTGATAGCGCCGGCGGGTTCGGAGCCGCAGCTTCAATAACAGACGCGTGACGGGGGCACGGCGGCGATGCTCAAGCGGGTGGACAGGGTTCAAATCGCGGTCGGCGAACGTGACGCGGCCGAAAGCGCGGTCGCGGAAATCTTCGGGGCGGAGGTTCTGCGCCGCGACGAAGTCGCACATCTTGCGGCCGCGCGCACCACGATGCAGGCCGGGACGAGTCTGTTCGAAATTCTCGTGCCCGACGGTCCGGGCCCGGTCGAAGAGTTCGTTGGCAAATGGGGCAGCGGGCTTTTCGGCGCGGGCTTCTCGGTCGCCGACCTCGAGCAGACAGCCGCATATCTTGGCGAAAACGAAATCGGCTTCAAGCGCGCGACGGGCCAACTCTTTCTCGATAGCGACGCGACATTCGGACTCAATGCGGTGATCAGCGTTCATCACGAGCGCGCGCCACTCGGCGCTATCAAGCGGGTCTACGAAGTGACCAACGTGGTCGGCGACTGGCGCGCCGCGTCGGATCGATACGCGAAAATCTTCGCGCTCGATTCCTCGAAGTTCTCCCCGATAACCAGCAAGGATTTCGGTTACACGGGAACGCTTACGATGTTCGATCCGCCGGCGCGGCTGGATCGGATCGAAATCGCCGAGATTACCGATTACAACGGCGCGATGGGCCGCTTTCACAAAAAGCGCGGCGACTCGCTCTACATGTTCTTCGTCGAGACCGACGACGTCGAAGCGCTCGCGAAACGCCTCGACGCGCGCGGCGGACGATACGCCGCCTGGCTTCGCGACGAGGCGGGCCTCGCCGAACTTTTCATTCATCCGAGCGCGTTTCTCGGCGTCCTGGTCGGAGTGAGCCGCACCGAGCAGGCGTGGCTATGGTCGGGTGAACCGGAGCGCGCCCGCCGCGCCACCGAGCGCCTCGCCCAGCGCAAACCCGCCGGCTAATAGCGCAAGATCGGTAATCGTCGCATTGGGTGGACGCAACAAAAAGGGCCTCTTCGTCGAAGAGGCCCTTTGATTTGTTGCGAGCGGTGCGCGCGAACGCGTTATTTCTGGTTGCGCATCGCGCGGATCAGTATC
>JAKAVX010000090.1 GCA_021827465.1 Deltaproteobacteria bacterium
ATGCGCAGTTCCGTCTGAAATTCCGGCCAAATCCATCAGTCAGGGCCGACCCTCGTTACTCTGCCCGGTAGATCGCGCAAGACCGGAGTCGCGACGCGCGCGGGTCAGCGCTCGATACGGGCGACACGGCGCTTGCCGACTTCGAGCACGCCATGCTCGCCGGGAACGAAGCGGAACTGCGCATCGGTGACGAGCCGGCCGTCCACCCTGACCGCGCCCTGCGCTATCAGCCTGCGCGCCTCACTGGTCGACGAGGCGAAGCGAAGCTGCTTCATCAGCTCGCAGATCCAGAGCGGTTCCGTCACGCGGTAGACGGGCGCGTTGTCGGGCACTTCGTGGCGCTGGAATTTGGTCTCGAAATATTCCCGGGCCCCGCGCGCGGCTGCGGCGCCGCGATATTCCTCGACGATGAGCGTGGCGAGGCGCTTCTTCGCTTCCATCGGATGGACCGCGCCGGATTCGATCGCGGCGATCTCCGCCTCCGGCACTTCGGTGAGCATCCGGTAATAGCGCGCCATCAGCGGGTCCGACACCGACATGACCTTGCCGAACATGTCCTCGGGCCGTTCCGTGATGCCGACGGCGTTTCCGAGCGACTTCGACATCTTGCGCACGCCGTCCAGCCCCTCGATAAGCGGCATCGTGACGACCACCTGCGGCGACTGGCCGAAGGAGCGCTGCAGTTCGCGTCCGACCAGCATGTTGAACTTCTGATCGGTGCCGCCGATTTCGAGATCGGCCTGGAGGGCGACGGAATCGTAGCCCTGGATTAGCGGATAGAGGAGTTCGTGCAGGAACAGCGGCTCTTCGCGTGCAAGGCGCTTTTCGAAGTCGTCGCGCTCGAGCAGGCGGGCCACGCTAAGGCGGGCGGCGACCTCGATGAGGCGGCCGACGCTCATCTGGTCCATCCACTCGCTGTTGAAGCGGACTTCTGTGCGCTCGGGATCGAGAATTTTGAACGCCTGGCCGCGATAGGTTTCAGCGTTGGCCGCGATTTCCGCGCGCGAAAGCGGCTTTCGGGTCTCGGAGCGTCCGGTCGGATCGCCGATCATCGCGGTGAAGTCGCCCACCAGGAAGATCACCGTATGCCCGGCGCGCTGAAAGTCGCGCAGTTTCTTGAGCACCACGGTGTGGCCGAGATGCAGGTCGGGAGCGGTCGGGTCCATCCCGAGCTTTATCCGAAGCGGCCGCGCGAGCATCAGCTTTTCGGCAAGCTCGCCGGTCGAGATGACTTCAACCGCGCCCCGGCCCAGAGTCTCGGCGCGCTCCCTGGCTTCGTCTTGATTCACGGCAGTTCTTGACCCGCATGGCAAACGTGATGCGGGAACCGGTATCCAGCGTACCGGAAACCGGACGGCCTGCGAAGCCGGAGCGCGCTTGGACGGCTAGATGAGATTGGAGCGCTTGAGTTTCTCTTCTATCAACGCGAGCGCTCGCTGCTTGAAACGACTGACCATCTGCGGCGTCCATTGCAGGTTTGGAAAGCGCTCGCGCGCGGCCTTGTAAAGCTCGGCCACCCTCCTTTGCGTCCATCCGAAGCAGGTGGGACCGTAGAGCTCCCTGAGCAGCCAGATCTCGACCTCATTCAGTTCCGTGAAGCATGAGTCCACGGTCAGGAAGTCGACGATCACGTTCGGATGCGGCGAGGTTTTACGCGCCGATGACTTGGACGAGAACAATCCGGGTTTTGGTTTGTCGCACAGCAGCTCGCTCGCGCGGAAATAGAAGCGCAGCGCCGCTTCCGGCGATCTAAACCTCGGGCCTGAATCCTCGACTATCATGATCCCCCCCTTTCAGAGGCGCCAGTCGCGTGAAGGACATTGACGGCCACAACCTTTCGCGCCGCCAAGGGCCGGGATTGACGATTCCCCAGGGTACCCGGCCGGCCAACAGGCAGTCTGGCCGAATTTGATCTCTAACGCCGCTCGGGAACTCTGTCAACAGAGTGTTCAGATAATGTAGCTATCAGTCAGTATATTAAGCTATCGCGAAAGTAGGACGAGCCGGTCTTGGACCGGCCGGCTCACGCGCGCTGGTTGTAACGGTTCATCGCGCGCTCCAGGCCTTCGGAGATTATCGCCTCGACGGCTTCCCGCGCGCGTGAAATCGACGCCTCGAACTCCTCGATCTCCCGCGCGCTCATCGGCGTGAGCACATGTTCCTTGCTCTCGGCGCCCGGGCGCGGCCTTCCGATCCCGACCCTGACCCGGATGAAGTCCGGGGTACCGAGAGTTGCGGCGATCGAGCGCACGCCGCGGTTTCCGGCGTCGCCTCCGCCCTGCTTCAGGCGAAGACGCCCGGGTTCGAGATCGAGGTCGTCGTGCACGACGATGAGGCGGTCGGGCGGGACCTTGAAGTAGCCGAGCACCGCCGCGACGCATTCACCGCTCAGGTTGTAGTAGGTGAGCGGTTTGACGACGATTGCGGTTTCACCGGCGATTCGCGTCTCGGCGAACAGGCCTTTGAATTTGCGCGCTTTCAGTTCGGCGCCTGCCTCGCGCGCAAGCGCTTCGGCGACGCGATAGCCCACGTTATGGCGCGAGCGTGCGTACTCTCCGCCGGGATTTCCAAGCCCCGCGATGACCCATCGGGTCTTTTCCCGGCCCGCAACGGACGACTCGCCGGCCGCCGAGGGGCGAAACTTTTCGAACAGGCTCCTTATCCGGCCCATCTGAAGCCGCGCGCCGCCTATCGTTTGCGCCGGTCGGGGCGCGGCGCGGCCCCAAGGCATTCCTGGAGCGCGCCGAACAACGCCTTCATCTCGTCGGGCGTTCCGATCGAGATTCTGAGCGCCTCGCGCAGAAGAGGCGTGGCGAAGTGGCGGACCAGGATGCCGCGGTGTTTGAGTTCCGCCGCGAGCGGACCGAGATCGCGCCCGCGCATCCGGGCGAGTACAAAGTTCGCGTGCGAGGGCGGCACCTCGAAGCCCATCCGGCGAAGCCTGGCCGCGCTATCCTCGCGCACCCGCTTCACGCGCTCGACGTTCCGGCGCATCCAGGCGACGTCGCGAAGCGCCTCAGCGCCCGCGGCAAGCGCGAGCCGGCTCAGGTTGTACGAATCCTTTACCTTGAGCAGCGCCTCGATAACTTGCGGATGCGCGAAGCAGAGCCCAAGCCGCATCCCCGCGAGCGAGAACGATTTGGAGAGCGAGCGGAGGATTACGACGTTGCGATGGCGCCTGAGAAGCTTGAGCGCGTTGTCGCCGGCGAAATCGACGTAGGCCTCGTCTATCACGAGCAGCCGCGGGCCGAGCGCCTTGGCCAGTCGCGCGAGATCCCGCGTGGGCGTAAACGTTCCAGACGGCGAATTCGGATTGCATACGATGGTCAGCTTCGCGCGCGCCCGGGCGAGCTTTTCGATCGGCACCGCGAAATCCGCCTGGAGCGGCACGCCGATCACGCGCGCCTCCTGAATGGCGGCGAGCGTGTCGTACAGCGAGTAGGTCGGCACCGGGTACGCGACCCGGTCACCCGCGTCGAGCGTCGCGCGGAAGATCATCGCGAGCAGTTCGTCGGAGCCGTTGCCGGCGAGAATCATGCCGGCCGGCACCGCGTACAGGTGCGACGCGGCCTCGATAAACTGGTCGGCGCGCGGCGCGGGATAAAGCCTGAGCGCGGCGCCCGCGGCCTTGGCTACCGCCTTGCGAACACGCGGCGATGGCGGATAGGGATTCTCGTTGGTGTTGAGCTTGATCAGGCGTTGGCCCGGCTTGGGTTGCTCGCCGGGTTGATACGCCGCCATCTTCTTTATCGCGGATCTGAACACTGCTTACGGCACCAGTGGAAGGAGCGGCGCGGTCGCATCCGGGCCGCGCGCACTTCATCCCGCATATTGTTTGTCGCCATCCTGAAGGGTAGCCGAGCCCGAGCTTGCGCGCGACGCTTGCCCGACGCTAGCGGCGGCTGCGCGCTTTGACCGGCGCGGTCGCTTCCAGCATCCATTTCAGATACGGCTCCGGGGCGTCGGCGAGCGCGAGCGCGATCACTTCGGGCACCTCGTAGCTGTGAAGCTCCGCGACCCGGCTCTTCAATTTTCCGAGCAGCGTTGCGCGCGTCTTGATCAGCATCAGATACTCTGGCTCGTCGTGGATCTCGTCCTTCCACCGATAGAGGGAGCGTATCGGTCCGACGATATTGACGCAGGCGGCCAACCGCTCGCCGACCAGTATGCGCGCGATAGCCGCCGCCTGTTCCTCGCCCGCCGCGGTTACCATCACCAGCCGCGCCCGTGATGCGTCCTTTGCGCTCATTGATCCCGCAAAACCTGCCTCGCCCCGGACGGGCCTAATGTAGCCGGAGCGGGGCGAGACTTGAAGCGCGCGCCGCTCACTTGATGGTGTTGGGAATCAGGATATTGATCGGCAGGCCGAGGGTTTTTTTCACCAGTTCCTCGACCGAGGTTATAGGCGCCGGAAGCACGCTCGGATCGGAAACCGGTCCGCTTACGTTAAAATACGCCGCGACCAGCGGGGTCGTCGCACTCGCGACGTGCTTGCCGATTATCGGGATGTTGCTGATCAGCCAGTTGACCGTCTTGAGCGGCAGCATCCCGACCGTCATGTCCATTCTCGACTTTGCGACGTCTATGTCGCCATTGGCCACGATATCCATCACGGGTCCGTGCAGGCGAAGATTGTCGGTGTGCAGAACGCCGTCGCCGCCCTTGAAGTCGGCGGTGATGGTCTCGAAGGGAAGTCCCGCAAGCAGCGGGTTCGGCATGTTGGCAGTGAGCCAGTTTTTCAAGTTGATGAAGCTCAGCAGGCGCGAGAGCAGCGTAAAACGGTTCAGATGGCCGTGGCGAAGTTTTACCATGGCGGTGCCGGTGAGAGTCTGGAAGAAATCGCCGTCAGTGTCGGCGCGCATGTCCGCGTCAACGTTCAGACGCCCGACGATCGGAGCTTTCTTGCGCTTGCCCGAGAGCAGGAACAGCGGCCCGGCGTTCATGTTGCGCACCTTGCCAACCATCGTGATCCAGTCGTCCTTGGCGCGCCCGGTAAGGTTCAGGTCGATGTGGCCGTTCAGGCTTTTCGCCCGGAATTTGCTGATGCGCCAGTCGCCGGCGTCGTAACTGAAGTCGCCGCTTGCATTCGTCATCGCCAACTTGCCCAGGATGGCGTTGACCGCATAGATGTGCCCGCTTGCCGGGAACTTGAACGGCCTCACCTTGGTCGGCGGACCCCATGGCATCCGAAGAAAGCTCAGCACGTTGAAGTCGAGCCGCTGGGCGAGCGCATTGATCTTAATCGCCGGATGGCGCCAGTCGGCCATCGATACCGTGAAATCGAGTGGCGCGTCCTCAAGCTGCGAAGCCGGCATCGCGAGCACAAGGCTATGCCCCGAAAGTGTAAGCGTCGCCACTTGCACGATTATCGGCGAACGCAGGAAATCGAACTTGACGCTGCCGGGCGCGAGCGTGAGCTTGCCCCTCAACGTCATACCCGTCGATCGGCGCCGCGTGACGACGACATGGCCGCCGAGCATCCCCTCCGCCGCGATTGCCTTGGGATCGGCCAGCCTCGCAATCCATTGGTGGGCGGAAAGCTGATGGATATCAACCGCAAGGCCGCGCGTGGTTATGCCTTGCGCCCTCAGCCGAAGCGCGCCGTCGAGTTCGACCGATCCGCCCTCGACGCGCGCGGAAAGCTTCTCCATCACGATTCGCCCGGGCGTAAGCGCGATGCTGCCGGAGGCGAGGGTTATCGGCGCCGGCGCGCGCTTCAGGATGAGGCGGGTGCCCGCGGGCTTGATGCGGATCTCGTAGTTCTCGGGCGCGGCGGCGCGGTCTTTTGCGAAAACTCCCTTGCCCCTGGCCTCGACACCCGAGGTTCCGGAAATGTCTTCCAATTGATCGCGCCCGCTCACGTCAAGGCGCTGCAGCATCGTCATCAGCGCAGGCTTGAGCTCGCCGAGGTCGGCGTCGCCGCGCATCGAGAAATTGTATGGAATCCGCGCAAGGCCCCCGCGCAGATCGAGCCGCGCGCTCAGTTGGGACAGCGTGGAGTTCCCCATTTTCGCCGCGCCCTGCGTCACCGTGAGGACGCCGGCGGAGTAGTTCAGTTGCGCCCCGATCCCCGAGATCGCGGGAAGGCCGCTTGACGCGGGGGGCGTCAGGCTCGCCTGGCTCAGTTCCGCCGAGACCGTCAGATGCTCGAGCACCGATTCAGGCGTGAGCCGGGAGAGTGCGTCGAGGGGAGCCTTGAGCGAGGCGCCGGCGACGGAAAGGCTGGCGGTCCTCAGATGCTCCATCACGATCCGCAGGTTCTCCGGGATCTCGCGGATCGAATGGAGCGGCGACAGGATGTCGCGCCACTGGATGCGGATCCCGCCCACCTGAACGTGGACCTTCGGATTCGGCGTGCTCTGTCCCTGCAACTGGCCCTGAGCCGCCAGCACCTGCTCGCTGCCGTGGCGCAGCGTCGCGCTCGTGAGCGCGATATTCTCGGGCGAGGTCGCAAGCGCCGCTTCCAGCGTGTAGTCGCCGAGATCGAGCGGCGACTTCAGGTCGGCGCTGGTTACGGTCAGGTCGCTGACCCCGACCTCGGCCTCGCCGTGGAGCGTTGCGTCGTCGCGCAGCGAGAAGCCGACGCTTCCATGCATCCCGGCCGAGGCCTTGAGCCCGCCCGCCGAAAGTCCCGAAAGCGGCAACTGCCAGAACCAGAGATGCCCCTTGAGCACCACGTGCTCGGGCATCGAGCGCCCGGTGCCGGCCTGAAAGGTTGCGGCCAGGCGGGTGCCGGCAAGGCTTGGATAAGCGACCGTGGAATCGAAGCTCACGTTCCAGAGCCGCGGCTCGCGCCTGGTTCTGAACGCGAGCATCCCGACCCGTTCGAGCAGCGGATGGCCCGCGGCGTCGGCGAGCGAAAGCCCGACAACGTCTATCCGCTTGGTGGCGAGCGCAAGCCGGCCAAGGTCGAAGACCACTTTGCGGACCAGTTCGGGTTTCGGATAGGCGATAGCGGCCGGCGCGGGGCCGGCTTTGCCGGAGAGGCGAATCGAAGGCCGGTCTAACTGGAGCGTGTAAAGCGGCAGACCCTGGCCGGCGAGAATCAGATGGTAGTTAACAACCGCCCGGATTTGGGAAAGAGTAATTGTTTCGCCGGTCGGAAGGAAAACCTGCGGATGGTCGAGGACGACCACGAGGTGGCTTCGCAACTCGATGTGACTCGCGCGCGGCTCTATTCGTATTCCGCTTCGGCTTTGGACGCCGTCGAGAACGTAGGCGACGATACGCCCCTGGTTCAGGTAGGCGAGGAGCGCGCAGCCGCCGAGAATCAACAGCAGCGCCGCGGCGAGTACAGCGGCTATGCGCAGGAGCCTCATTGTTCAGCCGCCGGGCGAACGAACCGCTGCGCCTGTCACCCTAGCGACTGGCGGCCGCCGGTCCCGATTTTATTCCCCTTCGGAAAGTTCCGCGCTTGCGCCCTCGGCAACGAATCCTGCGCGATGCTTGTTGCGAAGCGCGGTTTTGAGCACGCGGTTGCGCATCCTGACGGACTTGGGAGTCACCTCAACCAGTTCCTCTTCGTCGATCCATTCGAGGGCAAGGTCGAGCGTCATCACGGCCGCAGGCGACACCCTGACGGCTTCGTCATGGCCGGCGGCGCGCATGTTGCTCAGCTTTTTCTCCCGGCACACGTTGACCGGAAGATTTGTCTCGCGGGCGTACTCGCCGACGATCATCCCTTCGTAAACCGGCTGCCCGGGTGCGATAAAGAATCGGCCGCGCTCCTGGAGATGGAATATCGCGTAGGGCGTCGCAACGCCTTCGCGGTCGGAGATCATCGCGCCGTTCTGGCGCGAGCGGATCGGCCCCATCCACGGCTCGTATCCGTTGAAGATCGAGTGCATCACGCCGGCGCCCCGGGTCTCCTGCAGGAACCGGCCGCGAAATCCGATAAGGCCCCGCGCCGGAACGTCATACTCAAGCCGCACCCGGCCGCTCGCATGGGTGGTCATCGTCCGCATCCTGCCCTTTCGCAGCGAAAGGTTCTGGGTGACGGTGCCGATATAGTCCTCCGGGATGTCGATGACCAGCAATTCCATCGGTTCGAGCAGGCGGCCGTCGGTCTCGCGGGTAAGAACCGTCGGCTTGGAGACTTGCAACTCGTAGCCGTCGCGCCGCATCGTCTCGACGATAACGGCGAGTTGAAGCTCGCCGCGACAGATCGGA
>JAKAVX010000091.1 GCA_021827465.1 Deltaproteobacteria bacterium
GCTCGCGGCGGGTAAGCAGGTCCAGAAAGGGACGAAAAAAAATCCGGCTGAATATAAACCAGAAAATCAGGAATGAAACAATCAGGGCAAAGAAAATGCCCCAATTCGGCGGGATGTGCATATTACGGCATGTCCCCTGAGGGGTCTCTGAACACTCTCATAGTGAAGCGAACCGGGGAAAGGCAAATGCTGGAACAGTCGCGGCGGTCAGGCCTGTTTGGCGGCCACCTGCGTCAGGCGTTCCTCCTTGGGAAAGACGGTAACTTTGCGTTCTTCGTGTGCCCCTTCGGCCTGCATCGTGCAGTGTCCTTCGAAGAGGGCTCCCTCCTGGATTACGAGTACTGGCGTAGTCAGGTTGCCGATTACTTTCGCCGAGGGACGGATCTCGATACGGCGCGAGGCATTGATGTCGCCGCTGACTTTACCCGCGATAATCACTGCGGCGGCTTTAATCTGGGCGGTTATCACGGCGCTCTCTCCAACCACCAGGCTCTCCTTGGCCGTGATTTCGCCTTCGACCTCTCCATCGATTCGGGCCGGGCTCTCGAAATTGACTTTGCCGTTTATCCTAGAGCCGCTGTCCAGGTACGCCCGGACGTCGCCCGCAGGCGCAGGTTTCAGCGCCGCCTTCGAGTCGACCGCAGTTGCCTGGGGCGCTGGTGTCGAGGGCATCACCGGAGCCTGCGGCGTCGCGGGCTGCTGAGGTTTAATGTTCTTCTCCGGCTCTTTATTGAACAAAGCCATCGCCAACCGCTCCCCGAAATAAAATTACAGAGGCCTCGCGCCTCCCCCCAGGCAGCATATCGTGATTAACCCATACGCGCCGGAGAGTCAATTTCAGCGCCCGGACTATGTCACCTCGGAGCATCCCTATGGCGAACCTTGGACCTTTATTGCATCGCGCGGCGACTGCCAGAGCAAGCGATCGCGTCTTGCGTACAAGGCCCGATCGGGGCTCGCTCAG
Source organism: Deltaproteobacteria bacterium (assembly GCA_021827465.1). The sequence goes on from JAKAVX010000091.1 coordinate 965, forward strand.
CGTGCGCGATTTCTCTCGGCAAACTCCTCGCGCAGTTTCGATTTAAGGAACTTTCCGGTCGAGGTCCGCGGGATCTGATCGATGAACTCGTAGGCGTCGGGCAGCCACCACTTGGCAAACTTGTCAGCAAGGAAATTGTTGATTTCTTCGCCCGTGGCCCGGACACCCGGCTTCAGCACCACCACCGCCAATGGCCGCTCGTCCCATTTGGGGTCGGGAACCGCTATCACCGCCGCTTCGGCGACCGCGGGATGGCCCATGATCGCGTTTTCCAGATCGACCGAACTGATCCACTCGCCACCCGATTTTATCAGGTCCTTGGTGCGGTCGGTGATCTTGATGAAGCCGTCGGCGGCCATCATCACGACGTCGCCGGTGCGAAGCCATCCGTCGGCCGTGAACTTGTCCGCGCCGACGGGATGGTTGTAGTAGCTCGCGGTGACATACGGGCCGCGCACCTGCAACTCGCCCATGGTTTTGCCGTCGGCGGGCACGGGCTGGTCCTCGACCATCACGCGCGCATCGACGAACGGCAGCGGGCATCCCTGCTTTGCGCGAATCGCGTAGCGTTCGTCCTCGGGCAGGGCGGCCATGTCGCGCTTCAGCCGCGCGATCGAAGCGAGCGGCGAAGTCTCGGTCATTCCCCACGCCTGCACCACCTTGACGCGATGGCGATCGAAGCCGCGAATCAGCGATTCCGGCGCGGCCGACCCACCCACGATAAGCTCGAGCCGGTCCTGGAGCTTCCATCGTTTCGGCTCGCGCTCGATCGCTTGCAGAATCGCAAGCCAGACCGTCGGCACGCCGGCCGACAGCGCGACCTCTTCGCGCTCCATCAGGTCGAGCAGGTTTTCAGCGTCGAGATGCGGCCCCGGATAGACGTGCTTCGCGCCGGCCAGCGTTGCCGCGTACGGCATCCCCCACGCATTGGCATGGAACATCGGCACAACAGGCAGCGTCGCTTCGCCCTGCCTGAAGCTCATCGCGTTCGGCATCGCGGCGTTGTACGCGTGCAACACGGTCGAGCGATGGGAATAAACGACACCTCTCGGCCGGCCGGTCGTGCCCGAGGTGTAGCACATGCCTGCCGGTTCGTATTCGTCGATTTCAGGGTAGCGGAAGTCGCCGCTCGCACTCGCGAGCAGATCCTCGTAGCTCTCGTAGCCGCGCGGCACGGCGCCGCCCGAGATCGGCACCACGAAGATGCGCTCGAAACCAGTGCGCGACTTGAACTGCTCGACCAGCGGCAGCAGCACGTCGTCGACGATCAGAAACCGATCTTCGGCATGGTTGGCGATATAGGTGATGTCGTCCACGTGGAGCCGAAGATTCAGGGAATGAAGCACCCCGCCCGCAACCGGCGCGCCGAAATATGCCTCCAAGTGCGCGTAATGGTTCCACATCAGGGTTGCGACGCGATCGCCGCGTTTGAGCCCGGCGCGGGTCAGCCCTTCGGCAAGCGCGCGCGCCCGGCGGTAGAAATCGCCGTAGGTCTCGCGATGCAGTGAGCGGTCGGCCCTGCGCGACACGATTTCGACCTTCGAAAAATAGCGTCCCGCCCGCTCCAGCAGATGAACCAGCGTAAGCGGGTAGTGCATCATCGTGGATTCCATTGCTAAAACCTTCCCCGAATCTCCTTTTGATAGCCCGCAGCCGAATTACGCCCCCGGCCGCCGGCCGCGACACGCGAATCTTATCCAGCACATGGAAAGCTCTGCAAAAGCTTTGGAAAAGTCCAAGTACGCGCGAGGACTGGTCGATCCCCCGGAAAAAGCGTCAAACTGTATCGAGACCCAAAGCCAATCCTTTCGGGGAGTACGACCATGAAAGCGATTCCTGAGAAGTTCGCCGATCTCGTGCAGGAAAAGAAGAAGTCCTTCGCCCATATCGCCACCGTGATGCCCGACGGGTCGCCGCAGGTTACGCCGGTATGGTTCGACATGGCGGGAGGCAAGGTTCGGGTGAACACCGCCCGCGGCCGCGTCAAGGAGCGCAACATGAAAAAGGGCTCGCGGGTCGCCCTCTCGATAATGGACCCCGAGAATCCCTACCGTTACATCCAGATCCGGGGCACGGTCGTGAACGTCACCGAGCATGGAGGCGACCAGCATATCGACTCGCTCGCAAAGAAATATCTCGGCCAGGACAAGTACCCGTTTCGAACCGCGAGCGAAGTCCGCGTCATCTACGAAATCGAGCCGTCCTCGTTCTCCACGATGGGCTAGGCGCCGCGAGCGCTTGCCGTTACATCAGCTTGGGCGAGGACGGATCGGCCTGTATCGTGGTGCCGCAGGTCGAGCCGCAGTCGGGGCACACGTATTCGTACTTGTCGCCCTCGGGCAGGATGAGAAGCAGGCGTTTTCGCACCCTGACGGCGCGCTTGCACTTCGGGCAGGCAAGCAGCGATGCCTCGATACGGTCGAACGCCGGTCGTCGTTGCGAAGACATTGCGCGAACGTTCTGAAACATAGCTATCGAAGTGCCGCCTCGGCAAGGGAGCGCCGCTCCGATGGGCCCGTTGAGTCGGGCCGCCGGCGTGGCTTAAGATTTCCGCTACGCAAGTGGGAGCCGTTATCGAAACCGACAAGCGGCCGCGGGTCTATCTTGAGACTTACGGCTGCCAGATGAATACCGCCGACTCGCAACTGGTGACGGCGGTGCTGAGGCGCGCCGGCTTCGCGAGCGCCGAGCGTCCCGAAGACGCCGACGTAATCCTGCTCAACACGTGCGCCATCCGCGAGCATGCCGAAGAGCGCGTGCTCGGACGGCTGGGCGACCTCGCCCGGCTCAAGCATCGCAGGCCCGAACTCCGGCTCGGGCTGCTCGGATGCATGGCGCAGAACAATCGCGCCGCGCTGGTGGAAAAGGCCTCGTACCTCGACCTGGTCGCCGGTCCCGACGCGTATCGGCGGCTGCCCGAGATGCTCGGACGTGCGGGCTTCGACGCGCAGGTGGACGTGCGGCTCGACCGCGCGGAGACTTACGGCGATATCTCGCCCGAGCATGGGGGCGGCGTGCGCGCGTACGTGACGGTGATGCGGGGATGCGACAAGTTCTGCGCCTTCTGCGTGGTGCCCTATGTGCGCGGACGCGAACGAAGCGTCGCGCCCGAAGATGTGCTGCGCGAGGTGCGCGAACTGGCCGACTGCGGCGTGCGCGAAGTCGTCCTGCTCGGGCAGACGGTCAACGCATACCGCTTCGGCGAAGTCGATTTCGCGGCGCTCTTGAGGCAGGTCGCGGCCGTAGATGGAATCGAGCGCGTCCGCTTCACCTCGCCGCATCCGAGCGACATGGGCGATTCGATGATCGAAGCGATGGCGGCCGAACCGCGTATCCAGCCGTATCTTCATCTGCCGGTCCAGTCCGGTTCGAATCGCGTGCTCGCCGCGATGGAACGTGGGTACACGGTCGAGCATTATCTCGATCTCGTTGTGCGGCTTCGCCGCGCGATTCCCGGTCTTGCGCTTTCGACCGACATAATCGTCGGCTTTCATGGCGAACAGGCAAGCGACTTCGAGCAAACGCTCGCGCTGATGCGGACGGTCGGCTACGACCAGGCGTTCACCTTCAAGTACTCGCTGCGCGAGCATACGCGAGCGTTCAAGCTCGGCGACACGGTAGGCGAAGAGGAAAAATCGCGACGGCTTGCCGAGGTGATCGCGCTCCAGGAATCGATTTCGCTCGCGCGAAACCGCGCGCTCGTGGACGAGCGCTTCGCGGTGCTGGTCGAAGGTGCGGCGCGGCGGGGCAACGGGATGCTCGCCGGGAAGACGCCGCAGTTCAAGACCGCGGTTTTCGCATCCGCGCCGGGAATCGCGCCGGGCGATACGGTCGCGGTGCGCGTCGACGATGCAACCGCGCATTCGCTAGCATGCTCTCTGGACTGAGCCTCGGTTGCGCGAGCCACCTCTAGCGAACGTACACGGGATTCGACAGTATCCATGGACGCCCGTCGCGATACGCCTCGACCCGGTATGCACCGGGACCCTTGGTCGCGAATTCGTAATCCCTGACGTTTGAGACCGACGCCATCTCGCTGCCGTCGTGGATAATCACCAGCCGATCCGCGCGGCCCGGCATCTCAACCCGCAACTTGAGCGCCGGCGCGTTGGAAACTTCATCGCCCATCATCACACGCTCACTCCCCTTCTGCGCGTAAAAAGCGAAATTCGGAACGTATCCAAGCAGATCGAAACTCACGTACGCGTGCCCGCGCCGTAGCGCGTCAACCAGCGGCCCTATCTCGCGTGCGGGGGCAAGCAGATGCGTCGTGCATACGCGAAAAATCTGATCGAAAGTGCCGACCTTGTTTCCGAGCACGGTCATGGACCGCGCCGCGCCCACTCCCGCGACCATCGTCACCTGCGCGCCCGACGCCATCCGGTCATACGCAGTGAGATTCGCGCCAGGAATCGCATCGATCGCGGAAAACAGATGATCGGAGGAAAACAGGATCGCGCCGACATAGCCAGGCCCGTGCGCGCGCCAGGCGTCGTCGAGATTGTAGACCTCGATCGCGTCGGCCAGCGCATAATCGTCGGGCGAGGGGAATTTCGCCGGCCTGCTCGCGAGCGCGAGCCCGCCCTGGTCGTGGATGCGCGCGATCAGCTCGCGCGCCGAGGCGTGGCTGGAATCGATCGGCTGATTAAGGTTGAGACCGACGATCTCGGCGCCGTTTTTTCCGATCGGGAATGCGCCGCCGGGAATGAAAAGGATCTGGCTGGTGTAGCCGGCGATTCCATAATCGCTCTGGCCGGGCCTCGCCACGTCGCCCAGGAAGACGAAGTCTGTCTGCGCGCTCGCGGCGATATCGGCAAGCGCGGCCTGGGTCAGCCCCGAGGGCCTGATGCGGCAATCGATGACGCCGCGGTAGTCGCGCATGCCCGGAAATTCGAGCGCGGGAGAAACCTGGCGCGTCGGCGGCAAATCGGTGCCGGGCAGCGACGAACCGCATCCCGCAAGCGCGAGGATCGCGAACGCCGCGAGCAGAATCAGTGCGCCGGCTGTGCGCGCGGGTTGCGGCGCGCGCTGTTCAGACAAGTGAGCGCCCCTGGGCTCCATCAACCGGCAGACACGCGCCGCTTATCCAGCTTGCGCGCGGCGACGCCATCATCACGACCGCGTACGCGACTTCTTCGGGACGTCCGAGGCGCCCGGCCGGCATCTCGTGCGAGATGAAGTCGCGCTCGAAAGCGGGATTCTCCTTGAAGCGGCGTTCCCAGCTTCCACCCGGGTAAACGATCGAGCCGGGCGCGATCGAATTGACCCGCACATTCTTCGCCGCCATTTCGCGCGCGAGCATCTTCGTAAACGAGATCATCGCCGCCTTCGAGGCGTTGTAGGTCAGCGGACCGCCGGACTCGCGCCCGTAGATCGAGCTGATATTCACGATTACGCCGCCGCCGCGCGACTCCATGCTCTCGGCCGTCATCCGCGAAAGCCTGACCGCGGAGAAGAAATTGAGTTCGAAAGCCTCGCGCCAGGTTTCTTCGGAAAGCTCCGCAAGCTCTCCGGGACGCGCCGCGCCGGCGTTGTTGACGAGGATATCCACGCCGCCGAAGCGCCGCACGGTCTCGCCGACCCATCGCTCGGCGTCGGCTGCGACGGTCACGTCGGTCGGGAGCGCCAGCACCTCGAAGCCCTGCTTTGCGAGATCCGCTTCGGCGACCCTGAGCGCCTGCTCGCCGCGCGCGCAGATGCTCAGCCGCACGCCTTCCTGTCCCAAGGCAGCCGCCATCGCGCGGCCCAAGCCCCGGCTTGCGCCGGTTATCATCGCGACCTTTCCCTTAAGACCAAGATCCATGTTCACTCCTTTGAGCTTCGGCGCGTTTCGATCGGAGACATCAACATTTAACAGACCGAGCTTGCCGCCATGAAGAGAAGAAGTGCAAAGGACCGGCAAAACGGGCATCTCGGAGATATGGCATGCGGACTTTACGCGGGTTGACTCTGCGCGCATGCGGACTTAACCTCTAAGGCTCAAACGGCGGACGATCGGAGGGTTATGGAGATAAAAGTAGAGGGCTCCCTCGACCAGGCGATGCGGGTTCTCAAGCGCAAGCTTGCGAAGGAGGGAGTGTTCAAGGAAATGAAGAAAAGGGCTTTCTATGAGAAGCCCAGCGTCCGCCGCAAGCGCAAACGCTCCGAAGCCCAGCGTCGCCGGCGCAAGGAACAGCGCCGTCGCCGCGCCTCCGCGCTCTAGCCGTAAACCAACGGCCTGCCTCAAGGCTTTTTTTTCTTCGAATAGAGAGGGAAAACCCGGCCACCGCGATAATGCGCGGCCGGGTTATTGCGTCTTGAGTAGCGAGACGAGCGTCAGGGCTGCGCGCCCTGAACGAGCGGGCGCCAGGTGAAAATGAGCTGATGGCTCGAAACGAAGCAGTCGAGATCGTAGTGATCAAGGCCAGCCGCTTCACGCGCCATGCGGAAATTTTCTATCGCCTGCAGGATCGCGTGGGGCACGCCGCTGTTCTCCGCGGACGGCAGGGCGTGGGTATCCCTGAACGCCGAGTCGAGGTTGACCGGCAGGCAATCGCGCCCCGCATGTTCGTCGAGCGGACCGGCACCGATAGACGCACATTTGAGACACAGCATCACCGGGCATCGCTCGTCCGACGGGGCGTGAAAGAACTCGCTTTTAAGCCTGGCGAGCCCAATTGCGCATTCGGACCATACCTGGCGCGCCCTTTCGGCCGAGAAGCGCCGTATTGCGCGCGCCAGTTCCCGCATCAGGGCTTCGTCCGAACGCGGTTGGAGCGAAACGATCGTGTCGCTTTCCACACGCAGATTCGGGCCAAGCTGCTCCGCAAGAAATCGGCGCAGGTTTATCGGTAGTTGGCTCCCCAGGTGCAAACGCGACGATTCCCACATCCCCCCATGCAACCACGTCCGCCCATTGCGTTTTCGAAGGTCACCCGGTTCACCCACCGCCTTCAGCGCCGCCAGTCTTTCGAGCGGTGAGACCGTGCCTCGCACCGCTTTCGAGATGCTTGAATGTCGGTGGACCAAGGGGCCGTTTCGCAAAGGCTCATCCTCCTTCGGCTTGGGCGAAAACGTACGGCAAGGGGCGAGTGTTGTACTGCGCGCTCGGGCATCCGCGCACGAACTGGGATATCCCCGACATGCAGAGGATTTACTACGAGGGTATCAAGTGGGTAATGAAACTG
>JAKAVX010000092.1 GCA_021827465.1 Deltaproteobacteria bacterium
CCGCTTAGAGCCATCGCCCAGATTGCGACCGCCCCCGCCGGAATTCCGAAGAAGGTCGCGGCGCGACGATTCTTTCCGAGCGCGCGAAGCTCGAATCCGGCCGTGCTGCGGAACAGGAAGAAGTAGAATCCGATCGCAAGGCCGAGCGCGAGCAGCATCGCGGGATTGAGTTGCGAGGGCGGTGCGAACGTGTACATTCGCGCGGCGGGCGCAATCGCCACGCTCTTCGGATACGCACCCGACGGCTCGATCAGCGGACCGTGAACCGCCCAGCTCAGAAGCTGCATCGCGACGAAGTTCATCATGATTGTGCTGATAACTTCCGAGGTCGCACGCCGCGCCCGAAGCCATCCGCATACGCCGCCCCATAGCGCTCCGCCGATAGCGCCCGCCGCGAGGACTATCGTAATTCCAAGCGGGCGCGGCCATCCGCCGAGCATGGGGCCTACCGCGCCAGCCGCAAGAGCGCCGACTATCAACTGGCCGTCCGCGCCGATATTCCACAGCGAGCCCGAGAACGCGACCGCGATCGCAAGCCCGGTGAAGAGGAGCGGCGTTGACTTGACCAACGTATCGGTAAGCGCGAACCAGTTGCCGAACGCACCCTCCCATAGCGCGACGAACACGCCCACCGGCGAGGCGCCAAGCGCAAGCAGGACGATTGCGATAAGAGCGACGGCGGCGGCGAGTGCGGCAAACGGCCTTGCCAGGGCAGCCGGGCCGGGTCTCGATTCGGTTTGCCTGTTCAGTCCCAACGTCCCGCCATCAGGAGGCCCAGCGCTTCGGGCGTGCGTTGCTCTGCCCGCGTCTCGCGTATCCGGCCGCGGCTTATCACGAACAGCCGGCTGGAAATCGCCAGCAGTTCATCAAGATCGCTGGAGACGAGCAGCACCGCGCCGCCGTCGGCGGCAAAAGCGCGGAGAGTGCGATGGACCTCGGCGGTCGCGGCGAGATCGAGCCCGCGGCATACGTTGTGCGCGACGATCACGCGCGGATTCTGCGCAAGCGCGCGCGCAACCGAAAGACGCTGGCGGTTTCCGCCCGAGAGCGACGCGGCGCGAGCGTCCGGTCCTTCGGCGCGGATACGGAATGCGCCGATAAGCTCACGGCAAAGCTCGAAGGCGCGCGCCCCGTCGAGCCATCCGCGGCGCGACATCCGATTTCGTATCGGACGCGCGAGCAGCAGGTTTTCCCAGAGCGGCATGTCGAGAACGAGGCCGTCGATATCGCGATTTTGCGGAATCACCGCGATTTCCGGCGCGTCCGCCCACGCGCGCTCCGCGCCATCGAGCGCGATTCGTCCCGCGCTCGGACGCCTTGCACCAGCGAGCACTTCGACCAACTCAGCCTGTCCGTTGCCCTCGACTCCCGCGATCCCGACGATCTCGCCCGCGCCAAGGCTCATCGTAAGACCGTCGAGGATGCGATTTCCGCGATACTCGATCGCAAGCCCGGAAATTTCGAGCAGGATCTGACGCCCCGCTTCGACCGGAGCGATCTTTTCGGCCTGAGCTTCGGGAAGCTCGCCGATCATCAGGCGCGCGAGATGCGATTCGCTGGTCGAGGCCGGATCGGTGGTCGCAACGACACGCCCGTGCCTGAGCACGGTTATCCGGTCGGCGACGGCAAGCGCTTCGCCAAGCTTGTGGGTGATGAGGATTACGATTCGGCCCTCGGAGCGAAGCCTGCGCAACAGATCGAGGAACGCCGAAAGCTCGCTCGGCGCAAGCACTCCGGTCGGCTCGTCGAGGATAAGGACGTGCGGGTCGAGGCTCAGCGCGCGCAAGATTTCGAGCCTGACGCGCTCGCCCACCGAGCGCTCTTCAACAGTAGCGCGCGGCGCGGGAAGCTCGAAGCCGAGCCGCTCCGCGAGCCGCCGTGCGTCATTTGCAACGCGGTCGAGATCGAGCCGCGCGCCCGAATCGGCGCCCATCCCGCCGAGCGCCAGGTTTTCCTCCCACGTCATGCGCTCGAACAGCATCGGGCTCTGATGCACCGCGGCGATTCCCGCCCGAAGCGCCGCGGCCGGCGAGCCGGCGCGAAGCTCCGCACCGTCGAGCGTCGCCACGCCGGCGTCGGGACGAAGCCGGCCGGCGAGCACGTTCATCAGCGTGGTCTTGCCCGCGCCGTTCTCGCCGAGGAGCGCGTGAATCTCGCCAGGAGCGGCGGCGAAATCAACGCCGTCAAGGGCGACGACGCGCGAAAACCGCCTGGTGATTCCCGTGGCCTTCAGCAATCAGGCGACGCTCTCCGGATGCGGCGGTGGGTAATGGGAGCGCACGTATTCGAGCGCCTGCTCGCGGCTGGTGAGCGCGCCGTCAAGCTGCAGGTCTTCGACCTCGCGCAGGATCGTCTTGAAGGTGGGACCGGGAGCGAATCCCATCCGAATCAGATCGTCGCCGCCGATAAGCCGGGGCGGACGAATTTCCGCCGGCGCCATCCGGGCGATCGCGCGGCGGCAGAAATGGTAGTGGCCGAGGTAGGAACTCGAGGCGAGCGCGTCGAGCCGCGCCACCTCCAGCAGTTCGTCGAAACCGTCCTCGGCAAGCATCCGCTTGAGGGTCGCCGCGCGCATCCGCGGCGCCATCGTGAGCCTCAGATGGTTCTTCACCAGGTAGGCGACGCGCTCCTGCACGAAGCGCGAACGGCGAAGCCGCGCCAGGATTTCGGAGGCCATCTCGGCGCCCTGTTCGGTATGGCCATAGAAGGTGACCTTGCCGCTCTGCTCGGCGCGGCACCTGGGCTTGGCGATATCGTGAAACAGGATGCCGAAGGCGACAGTCTCCGTGCATCCCGGATCGAGCATCGATACCGCAAGCCTGGTGTGGACGTAAACGTCGCCCTCGGGATGATAATTTTCCGGCTGCGCGCATCCGATCATCGCCGGGACTTCGGGCATCAGCACGTTCATCAGCCCGCTTTCAAGCAGGATATCCATCCCGCGCGCGGCGCCGCCCTCGGTCATCATCCGGACCAGTTCCTCACCGATTCGTTCGGCGGAAATACCCATGATCGTCGGCGCGGCGCGCTTCATCGCGGTCCAGGTCGCGGGATCGATCGCGAAATTGAACCGGGCGGCGAAACGCGCGGCGCGCAGGATACGGAGCCGGTCCTCGTCGAAGCGGTCGTACGGGTTGCCGATCGCGCGGATCACGCCCGCGCGGAGATCGCCGACGCCGCCGACCAGATCGATCACCCGGTCGTCGATCGGGTCGTAGTACATACCGCCGATCGTGAAGTCGCGCCGGATAGCGTCCTCCTCGATCGTGCCGAAGCGCACCGACGAAGGGCGGCGTCCGTCCACGTAGGGAGCGTCGGCGCGAAAGGTCGTGACCTCGAACGGTTCGCCGTCGAGAACGACCACGATAACGCCGAATTTCGCGCCGACCGGGACGGTATGGTCGAAGATGCGCTGGACGACCTCGGGCCGCGCGTCGGTTGCGATATCGTAATCCTTCGCCTCGACGCCGAGGATCCGGTCGCGCACGCATCCGCCGGCGAACAGGGCGATAAATCCCTGTTCGCGAAGGCTGCGTACGATAGAAAGCGCCCTGTCCTCCCTGGCCGTCATCGCGGTCTCCGAGGGCTCAAGTTTACAGCCCTTCGCCAGAGCGGAAAATGCGCCGGGACGGGCTCGGGCGCCCGGTTATTTGACTCCGGGCCCGAGCACGATACCGCCGTCAACCGCGGTTATCTGGCCGGTGACGTTCTTGGCGCGCTCGGAGCACAGCCATGACACCGCGCGGCCGATATCTTCGGCGGTCTGCTCGCGGCCCAGCGGCACGAGGCTTTTCACCGAGGCCTCGAACGTCGCACGCGCGCGCTCCTCCGCGCCGCCCAGCGCCGCGCCGAGATCCTCCCATACGCGGGTATAGATCAGTCCGGGCGCGACCGCGTTGACGCGGATTCCCTTGTGGCCGAGCTGAAGCGCACAAGTGCGGGTGTAGGAGATAACCCCGGCCTTGGCCGCGGCGTAGGCGGCAAGAAATGGCGTCGGAAGCATCCCGGCAATCGAGGTCGTATTGCAGATTACGCCTCCGCTCACCATCCGGGGCGCGACCTCGCGGGTCATGATATGGACGGAGTTGAGGTTGAGATCGACGTAGCGGCGCCACACGTCAACGGTTTCCCATTCGCCGTCGCGGCCGTGCTCGAACCACATCTTTTCGCCGCCTCCGGCATTGTTGCAGAGAACGTCGGGATGGGCGCCGAATTTTTTGGTGATCGCATCGATTGTTTCGTGGACCTGCTTCTCGTCGGTAACGTCGGCCCTGAAGCTCTCGACCTTGGCGGCAATAGCCTCGGGCGCCGGCGCGGGCCTCAAGTCGATAACCGCGATCCGTTCGACAACATTTTCATCCAGGAGCGCATTGACGATCCCGAGACCAAGACCTCGCGCTCCACCGCTGACGATTGCGTATTTCATTCCAAAACGGCTCCCTTCCTGGGCATTTCCGGGCGTGATTGCATCGCGAAACCCCCCTCCGCGTCAAAGCATGCGTTTACTTTTTGCCCAACTCGGCAGGCAAATGGGCAAAATTGAGTCGAAATCGGGCCTGACACCTGCCTTTTTCCCACCTCTGCGAGCCTCAACCCAATTCGTTTTGGAAATGAGCGCGCTTGAGAAACGAATTTAGCGGACCGAATAAGCGTCATTAGCATTTAGCACTGGGGCGGAGGTGACAAAATTGAAAGCTTGGAGAATGCTTGTGGCTGCCGGATTCGTTCTCGCGGCAGATTTGGGGGCGGTTCTGGCGATTTTTGCATCAATATGGCTCGAACAATGGCTGGGACTCGGACGCGGGGCGGTGCTGGACCTGGTGATAGTGCTCGCCGTGAGCTACGGAGCGGCCGCATGGGTAGTCGGAAAGTTTCTCGAATGGGAACTTGGCACAAAGGACGATTCGCCGGCCGAATCCCCATCCGAGACCGCACAGGTGCGCCATTTGCATCTGTAGGGCTGAGCAAGTCGATAGAGCCAGGCCGCGCACGGCTTGAACCCGCATCAGGACGAGCGTCCGGCGCGCTAGGAACCGGCGGCACGCGCGCGGCGAGGGTCGCCGTAGGTTCTTCGATAGACCTGCAACAATGCGGAAAACAGCGCGATAACCGCCGGTCCCGCGAAAACCCCGACGATTCCGTAAACTTCGAGCCCACCCGCGATTCCGAAAAACAGCGCGATCGTGGGCAACCCGGTTCCGTGTCCCATCATGATTGGCTTGATGAAATTGTCGGTCACGGTCACCACGACCACGCACCAGATCGTGAGTCCGAGCGCGATCGGCCATCCGGCCGTGTACCACAGGTAAAGCGCCGCCGGCAGCCATACGATCGCCGTGCCTCCCATCGGAAGCAGTCCGCATGCGGCCGAAACCACCGCGAGAAAAGCCCAGTAGGGAACGCCGGTTACGAGGAAACCCAGGCCGATCGCGATTCCCTGGATAAGCGCGGTGAGCAGAAGCCCGCGCAGCACCGCCGACATGGTGCCGCGCAGGCTGTCGAAGACCGCGCGCTTGTCCTCGTCGTGCAAGGGGGTGAGATTCTGGATCGCCTCGTAATATTCCTCGCCGTCACGCAGCATGTAGAAGAACGTGATCACGCCGAGCGTGGAGTCGATGAGGAACGTCACGATGTTTTTCGCCGCGGTGGTGACGTTCGCGACCACGAATTCGCTGGTGAGCTGCGCGCCCTGGAGCAGACTGGGCAGCGCGTCCTCGATCCTGAAATGATGGCCGGTAAGCCGATGAAAAAGCCCGCCCAGATGCGAGCTGTTGATCCAGTTGTCGAGGTCCTTGAGGCCGCCGTTCTTCACCGTCTCGGCAATTGCGAGATAGATGCGCTGGGCCTCGATCGCGAGACGGCCCGAAAGCCAAATCGCGGGCAGCACGACGCCAAGCGAGACCAGAATGGTTATGATCAAAGCCGAAGTGCTGCGGCTTCGAATCAGGCGGTCGAGCTCGATCTGCGCCGGATATGCGATGAACGCGAGCAGGATCGCCCACGTTATCGGCGCCAGGAAGGGCGACAGGAGATGGAACAGCTCGTAGGCCATCAAGGCCAGGAAACCGAAGAAAAAAACCTGTACGATTTTCTCTCGTTCCATCGCCGGACCGGGCCGAAGCTTAGCAAAACCGCGGCGAGGAATCGCCTTGAACGCGTTCGGCATGTTGCCCGCGCGATGGTTTTTTGTTAGCGGTTTTCGTGCTTGCTGTTCTCGGTCCACACTTCGCATTCAAAGGCACGTAGCTCAGTGGGAGAGCACTTCCTTGACGCGGAAGGGGTCGGCGGTTCAATCCCGCCCGTGCCTACCAAGTTCGAAGATTCGCCGCTCGGCGACCGATTGGCTGTCCTATCAGCAGCACTGTCATCCGATGCTAAAATCCGCCGCTAGATGAGCTCTGAGGTAACTGTAACCCTGGGCGCGAGCAGGCAGGTCGTGCCGCGAGGCACTCCCGTGCGCGACGTTCTGCTCGACGGCAACAAGCGGCGCGATATTGTCGCGGCCCGCGTCAACGGCAAACTGGTCGACCTGAGCCGCGCGCTGGAGCAAGACGCAAGCGTCGAAGCGGTCACCGCCGACAGCCCCGACGGAATCGACGTCCTGCGCCATTCCACCGCGCATCTGATGGCGATGGCGGTGCAGGCGCTGTATCCCGGCACGCAGGTCACGATCGGCCCGACGATCGAGGACGGTTTTTATTACGACTTCGCGCCAAAGGCGCCGTTCACGGTCGAGGACCTGCCGAAAATCGAAGCCAAGATGCGCGAGCTGGCCAAGGCCAACCTTCGCGTCGAACGGATCGAAGTGCCGCGCGACGAGGCTATCGGCAAGTTCCGCGCGATGGGCGAGCAATACAAAGTCGAAATCCTCGAGGACATCCCCGAGCAGACGGTCTCGATCTATCGGCAGGGCGAATGGATGGATCTCTGCCGCGGGCCTCACCTTCCTTCGACCGGCTACATCAAGGCGTTCAAGCTGCTGAACGTCGCGGGAGCGTACTGGCGCGGCGACGAGCATAACGCGATGCTCTCGCGGATCTACGGCACCTCGTTTCCGAGCAAGGAAGCGCTCGAAGAGCATCTGAAGCTGCTCGAGCTTGCCCGCCAGCGCGACCATCGCAAGCTCGGCCGCGAGATGGGCCTGTTCCTGTTCGATCAGCTCTCGCCCGGCTCGCCGTTTTTTCTGCCGCGCGGCGCGATCGTTTATAATGAACTTATCGCCTACATGCGCCGCCTCTACCGGCGTTACGCTTTCGACGAAGTGATAACGCCGCAGGTCTTCAGGAACGATCTCTGGAAGACCTCGGGCCACTGGGAATTCTTCCGCGAGAACATGTTTCTCACCGCCGACGAGGAATCCGCCCTGGCCGAGCCGAACTACGCGTTCAAGCCGATGAACTGCCCGGGCCATACGGTGATTTTCGCGGCGGAGAAGCGCTCGTACCGCGATCTCCCGATTCGGCTCGCCGATTTCGGCCGGCTCCATCGCAACGAGCGCTCGGGCACGCTTCACGGGCTCGAGCGGGTACGCTCGATGGCGCAGGACGACGCGCACATCTTCTGCACGCCCGAGCAGATCGAGTCCGAGGTCGATCTCAACCTGCGGATGGTGCGCGAGGTGTACACCTCGCTCGGTTTCGAGACGGTCGAGTTCAAGCTCGCAACGATGCCCGCCGAGCACATGGGCAGCGCGGAGCAATGGGGCGAGAACGAAGCCAAGCTCGGCAACGCGCTCTCGCGAAACGGCCTTCAATGGGAGGAAAATCCAGGAGAAGGCGCGTTTTACGGCCCGAAAATCGAGATTTACGTGCCCGACGCGCTCAAGCGCAAATGGCAGGTCGCGACCATCCAGCTCGATTACAACCTGCCCGAGCGCTTCGATTTGTCTTATACGACCGCCGCAGGCACCGAGGCGCGTCCCGTGATGATCCATCGCGCGATCCTCGGCTCCCTGGAACGCTTCATCGGAGTGCTGGTCGAGCATACCGGCGGGGTGTTTCCATTCTGGCTCGCGCCCGAGCAGGTGCGGGTGCTTTCGCTAAGCGAGAAGGTCGAGGGTTACGCGAGCGAAGTCGCACAACTCGTCAAGGGCGAGGGATTTCGCGCTTCGGCCGATTTGCG
>JAKAVX010000093.1 GCA_021827465.1 Deltaproteobacteria bacterium
CTCTGACCTTCGCGGTCTTCCAGGAGCTGCGCGATCGGATCACCCCGCAAGAGGCCAACGACGTCGCTGCGCAGCTTCCCAAGCACCTCAAGATGATGTGGATGTCGCTCGACCGTCCCAACCGCCGGGTCCGCCGGGTTCATCTGCAGGAGTTCATCGGTGAAGTGCGGCGGATGGCCGGCCTGGCAGACGACGCCGAGGCAGAGCGTGCGGTGGCCGCGGTCTTCGCCGCATTGCAGAAGCTGCTCGGCAGTCCCAGCGGGCAGGAAGGCGAAGCGTGGGACATCATGAGCCAGCTTCCCAAGGATTTGAAGAAGCTATGGATTGAAGCGGGGCGCAAGAGCGGTGGGCCTTCCGGAACCCGGTTCGGAGCGTGATGGAGAGCGCGCCGGGCGATCCCAGCCCAGTGTGGCAAGAAGCCCCGAACAAGAACTTGCGTGGAACGCGCCAAGGAACTTGCGCAGGCGTTTTCTCACGCTAGCGGCGGCACGCCGCCAGCGGATCGCAGCTTAAGGAATTGGGCGGACACGAGCTTCGAGGCCGTCGGGGCAGGAATCATTTCCGAACTTGCGAATGACACACATAATCACACACATTTGTGCCGCCAGCGCCATTACGATGGCGCTCGTGCGCGGATCGGATTTTTCTTCGCGCTCGGAAATTTCTCTCTTACTCGCGGCTTAATAGACAATCTATAAAATCATTGCGCGTCCTTATGCTGTCTCTTAAGGGCGCATCGATGTGCGAGAGCGATGTGACAATCGGGAGCAAGCGCGGCGTCAACGCGTTTGCCGAAGTTGCATCCAGCGATGGGCATTCTCGCATTCGCGTGTTTTCTCGCTGTGATTTTTTGCGCTGTCAGCGCGCGAAATTCTGGCAGGGCAATTGCTCGATATCGGCACAGCAAACCAGAAAAAGGAAACGGTGCGATGCCATCAGTTTTGCGCACGCGCGAACGCTCCGCGATTGTTCTGGCCGGCGGTGAAGGTACCCGGCTCAGAGCCCTCACTCGCCGAATTACCGGAGAGGAAGTTCCAAAACAGTTCTGCCCGTTGATTGGTTCGAAATCTCTTCTGGAGCAGACCTACGACCGCGTATCCAGCCTGATCCCGCCTGACCGCACCGTAACCGTCGTCAACCGCGCCCACGAGCGCTTTTACCAGCCGGTTCTCGGCGGGGTGCCCCGGCATCTGATTGTCGCCCAGCCTACAGGACGCGGAACCGCGCCTGCGATTCTCTACGCCCTGATGCGGCTTGCGGAGCGGGCGCCGGCTTCCGTGGTAACGGTGTTCCCCTGCGACCATTACGTCAGCGACGATTCGCTCTTCATGCGTCACGTCGACCGCGCGGCGCGAGCCGTCGATGCGCGCCCTGAACTTACCGTTCTGCTCGGAATCGAACCGACCCATGCGGAGCCGAGCTATGGATGGATCGATCCGACGGAACCGCTGGGTATCGGAGAAGTGTCGCTTTCCGGCGTGCGCAGATTCGTCGAAAAGCCCGACATCGCGACCGCGAGCCGGCTGATGAGCAACGGCGCACTATGGAACAGCTTTGTGATGATCGCGCGCGTCTCAACCATGATTGGCCTGTTCATGATCGCCGCACCGGGTCTTTATGTCGCGTTCAACTCGGTTCGCGCCGCCTTCGAGACCGTGTCCGAGATACCGGCGGCTGAGCGTCTTTACGACGACCTTCCGGAAGTCAACTTCTCCAGTGAAGTGCTCGAGAAATGCCCGGTGAATCTCGCCGTGATGCCGGTGCGGCAGGTGCGATGGAGCGACCTGGGCGACCCGGATCGCGTGCGGGACACCTGGACACTTACGGGGTTCAATCCCGAATGGGCCGGTGCGTAGAAATAAGAAGCGGAGCAAGGCGATCGCTGGCGCATCCACCGAAACCCTCTCGCAAAGCCAGGGTGATTCCGTTCCCGAGTAGAACGCGCCACAGACGAGGCCATCTGGGCGCGATCCTCGAACTGGCGAGCGCGCTCCTCATGACGATCCGTGGCCTGACGGTCCGTGTGAGGTTCGGGAGGGCCGGCGGGGCTTTCATATCCGCAGATCAGCGCAGCCCCAAAACCTGACGGAGGTGTCGCGATGGAACGCATCGATTGGATTCTCGGAACAGCCGGCGCGATCGTTGTCGCTTTGTTCCTGCTGGCAGCGGTCGCATTTGCGGTCGAGGCGCCCAACGCGGGTCCTCGGCCGACCGGCCCTGCCAGCCAATCGCAGCAACTCACGCCTGCGCCTCCGACTCCAGCCCAGCCTCCGATGGGCGGAGGGATGGGTCCGATGATGGGCGGTATGGGGATGGGCCCGGGCATGATGATGCCGCATCCGTGCCCGTGTCCGGGCGGCGCGATGGGCCGCGGAATGCATCCAATGATGGCCGGGGTCGGAACACACGGCATGATGGGAATGGGGATGGGGATGATGCTGATGGCGGCCAGGAAAGATCCCAAGGGCGTCGCGCTAATGATGAGGATGCGCGCCGACATGCTCAGGCTGCACGCGGAGGCGCTCGATGGAAAGGCCAAAATCCTCGAGAAGTACGCCAATGAGATTGAGGCCGGCGTCAAATAAAGCGCGCTAATCCAGGACGCCGCTCAACGATTCAGCCGCGTCTGTGACAGCCGTAAAGCCATCGCGCCGTCGCGTTTCCGAGGTTACGCGCGGTATGGCGCGCGTTTGCGAGGATAAACAACTCTTCCCCGGTCTCGGGCCTAAACGTCTTGGCTTCGATTTCGACTTCCAGCCTCCCCTCGACCAACCATCAGCGGCTCGTCCATCCGAGTGAATGTAGTCCTTCCAGACCTGCCCAGGGATCGGTCCATAAGGGAGCAACTGAAGCCGCGCTTGTTCCAAATCCTTTTCGACTTTGGCGGTTTCGAACCCTTCCATCGCGAATATGAACTCGTCATCGAAAAAAGCGCACCTGTGTCCCTATGACTCACTAAGCCGGGCCGAGGACACTTCGGGTTAAACTTGCTCCGCTGGAAAGCTCGATTGCCGCCATAAATTCGGGCTCTGGGGCGTCTGACTTTTTGACGTAAATCATCGATTTTACAGGCTTATCCGGATTGCCCTGCCAGTGTCCCTAAGAGTTGCGTAGCCATTGGAGTCAAACGACTCCAACAGATTCAGTTGGATTACCGTATCGAATGAGAACAGGCCCGTTTTTTTGGGTTTTCTAATTGGCACGTGACTCGCAATTAGATTTCCAAGCAAGGAATGGCCGCCTCTCCTCAAAAGCTTCATGGTTGGATTTCGGGCACGCGTCGCGGGCCGGATTTGAGCGACGCTGGTCGAAGGCACCGGGGTTTTTCGCCGCGCGTCGCAGCCGGTGGAGGGGAAGGAACCATGATACGGCCGCGCTCTGAAGAGCGCGCCGACAAGGAGATGAACACATGCTTTCGTCAATTTTGAAGCGCCCAGCCCGTTTCGCGCTCGTAGTGGCCGGTGCCCTGGCGTTCGGCGTTGCCGGTACTGCGCTTGCCGCCGATCCGGTCATTATCCAGATGCGCGACGTGCCGCCGAGTTTCTATCCGGCGAAGATCACCGTTAAGCCAGGCCAGACCGTCGAATGGAAGAACAGCGGCAACACGGTTCATGGCGCCACCGACAATGCGGAAATGGCGATTCAGAAGGCCGACGTTAAGGAACCTGCGGGAGCCAAGGCTTTCGATACCGGATTCGTTCCTCCGGGTGGAACTTATAGCTACACGTTCAACACGCCGGGCGTCTATAAGTACATTTGCGTGCCTCACGAAATGGCAGGAATGAAGGGAGAAATCGTCGTAAAGAAGTAAGGTCTTCGTTGCGATAATCTGCGAGGCGAGTGCCGAGCTAAAAGATTGCGAAAAGACGCTCGCCCAGCCATAAAGAGTTAGTAGATGCATTAACCGCCAACCCGCGCCGTATCCGTTGAGGGGGTACATGTCGGCGCGGTTTGGCTTTATAAAGTAAGGAGGTGCGGATGTCGCGACGAAGCATCGCTGTTTCGATGGTTGTGCTCTTCGTGCTCGCCAGCGTTCCCCTGAGAGCTTGGGCCAAAGACCCGATTTCAGTCCGTCAGCTCAAGCGCGAAATGGAACAGATAAAGGCTGAGCGCGAGCAGGAGCGCAAACAACTAAAGGAGCTGGAGAACAAGATCGACGAGCTTCAAAGCTCCAACCAGAAGCTGCAGCAAACGACGAACAGCCTGCAGCAAGCTAATCAGCAGCTCTCCACCAAGACCACGGCGTCTATCGCTTCGATGCAGAAGCAGATCTCGCCGGAGGGGTTCGGAAACCTGATCGGCAACTACTTCGGCGAGCATCAGGTGACCTTTGTCGGTGCCGCCGGCGGAGATTTCATTTACGACCATCAGAACAATACGAACACGTTTAGCCTCGACTTCGAACCAATCGCCCTTTACAAGGTCAACGACTGGCTCATGTTTGAAGGCACCGTCGAGGCCGCCCTCGACCCCGGCAGTGGAGCTTCGTTCGACCTGCCCGTGGCAACGGCGCAGATCTTCCTGAACAAGTACATGGAAGTTAACGCCGGTATCTTCGACCAGCCGTTCGGTGACTGGTACGAAGATCAGGGCCCGATGTGGGTCAACCCGTTCATCAGCGCGCCGCTGCTCTATGGAGCCGAGGCAATCGTGCCGCCAACGGATATCGGCGTTCAGCTTCGCGGCGCCGCGCAATGGGGCGATCTCGGGCAGGACGCGGACTATACGGTCTGGGTCAGCAACGGGCCGACCTACGAGTCGTCACCCGGGATCAACTCGCTACCCGCGCCGGTGGTCGGCGAGACGCTCTCCGGTCCGAACAACATCGCGGTCCAGAGCAACACGCGCGGTTTCGGCGGACGCTTCCGCGTCTATCCGCTTCCTGTCGATGCGGGATGGGGCCGGCTTGAGCTGGAAGCCTCGACCTTCGACGGCAAGTGGGACAACGGCTTCTGGTTCTATTCGTGGGGCGTTGGGTTCGCCTATCGCGACGGACCGTTCCAAACCCGTGGGGAATGGGTCGAATCGTATCGCGAGATGCCGGGCGCAAGCTCGCTTGGCCTCGCTGCGTACCCCGGTTGCTGCGGAAACGACAATCGGCAAGGATGGTACTTGCAGGCGGGTTACTTCCTCTACGGCATTCCTCATCCGGACCTTGGAGAATTCGAGCCCTATTTCGACAGGACCGAGGCGCTCATTCGTTACTCGGGCGTGAACCAGCGTGCGATCGTCGCCGAGGACATCGCGACCACGCCGTCGTTCGCCTTCAACGGTTCGCCTGCGGTCTTCTCACCGCATGCGCGTGAAGTTGCCTTTGGGCTCGACTACTGGATCGCTCCGTCGATCGTCTGGCAGACCGAAGTCGATTTCGAGCTGCCTGAAGCGGGCGGCACGCTGTACACGTTCGGTGGCGCGAATACCCCGCTCGCAAGCGCGGTGGGCGCGACGACCAACGACCAGGCGGTGCTTACCCAATTCACGGTCGGCTTCTGACGGCGGCACGGGAGGAGGAGAACCATGATGAAAAGACTTGCTATCGTCCTGGCGCTGGTTGTCCCAATGCTTGTCAGCACCGTGCCGGTGGTGGCCGCTCAGCAGTTGACCGAAGCGCAAAAGCAGCAGTTGTTTCTAAAAGGCGCAAAGCTGTGGCCGATTTACTGCAACCACTGCCATAACGCCCGAAACCCCGCGGAGTTCGCCCCTTACCAGTGGGACGCGATCATGATGCACATGCGCACGCAGGCGAATTTGCCGGCGGACGACGCGGAAGCGGTCCTCGAGTTCCTGAAGCGGGCACGCTAAACCGTCTCGATAGGCTGCGACAATCGGAAACGGCGCGGATTGTTCCGCGCCGTTTTCTTTTCCGGCCCCGGACGCGCCGCTGTTCCCGTTTTTTTGAAAACGCGCCCGGGGAAACTTTCCCCGCCCGATTGCCATAAGCCCGCCCGCGGTTAGACTGAATTTCGGGCACGCGCGGACGCAATGCCGGACCAAACAGCCGGTCCTTCCCATCCAAACCAAACAGTTCCGATCAGGAGAAGGAGCGATGAAGTTTTTGGTAATGGCGAAACCGCGCGCCGGTGCGCCGCTCCCGAGCGCAGCGCTTCAGGGCCAGAAAGAGGTCATCAACCGCTACCTCAAATCCGGCGTCAACGACTGCGTTTACTTGTTTCCCGACGGTGGAGGCTTCGGGATAGCAAACGCGGACTCGGGGGAGCATCTGATGCAACTGCTCACCGAGATTCCTACATATCCATTTCTCGACTGGGAAGTTCGACCGCTTTCCGAATTCACCCAGGGAATGGACCGGATGATTCAACTCTTCAAAAGCCAAGGCATGTAGACAAATCCCCCCCCCGCGTCCGGCCCGCCCGCGCTGCCCATCCCGAGACTCGCGAATGCGCTTGCTCTTCCGGGTTCCTCCATGCCTCGAAGAGAAGCGCCGCTGATGAAGACGCTTGCGGCGATGGCGGCCGCGAGGAGATTTGCTTTGCGCGCGTGGCGGCCGAGTAAATACAATCGCCACTCCGCCACCGGGAGCGCCCGTGATGCCGTTCAAATTCACATTCGAGCGAAACGCATCTGCCTTTCTTGCCCGGATCGCCGACTTTCTCGTCCGGCGCGAGGCCGAGAACAACCTGGTGCTCGGAATCCTGTCGGGCATAATCGACGGCCGCCAGACTTTCAACGACGAGCCGCCGCTGATGGTCGCGGTCGAAAACGCGGCAGGAATTCAACTGGTCGCGCTCAGGACTCCGCCGCACAACCTGCTGCTTTCGACCGCCGCAACTGACGACGCAGTAACACTGCTTGCGCGCGAACTGCACGCCGCCGGGCATCGGCTGCCGGGAGTCACCGCGTCGTCGCGCGAAGCGAATGCTTTCGCCAAAGCGTGGAACGAACTCAGCGGTGCCACGACGAGGCTGGCGCAATCCCAGCGTATCTACAGCCTCGAACGCGTGAACCAGCCGCGCCCCGTCGCGGGCAAGCTGCGTCCGTGCGACGAGCGGAACCTCGCACTCGCCACCGAGTGGATGAGTGCGTTCAGCCGCGACGTTGGTGAGATTCAGGTCTCGCCCGACCCGCGCAGGTGGATCGGCGGGCGCAACGCCGGGCTGTTCTTCTGGGTTGACGGGAGTCCGGTTGCGATGGCGGGATTTTCCGGACCGACCCCGAACGGCGTCAGGATCGGGATGGTGTACACGCCGCCGGAGCTGCGCCGGCGCGGCTATGCGAGCGCATGCGTCGCGGCGTTAAGCCAGCGGATGTTAGACGAGGGACGCAGGTTCTGTTTCCTCTATACCGACCTGGCAAATCCGACCTCGAATCACATCTACCAGGAAATCGGCTACCGCCCCGTGTGCGACGCGCTCGTGCTGATGTTCGAAGGCTGACCACGGAGCGCGACGGCGGTTCCCGCCGCACTTGCCACGATCACGAAGGAGACGCGTGACCGCAAAGGGCATAGAACGGCAAGCCTCCGTAGCGCTCACCGCTGCACAGCAAGAGGAATTCGATCGATCCGGAATCCTCCGAATCGCGGGCGCAATAGCAAAACCCGATGTCGACAGAATCCGCGAACAGGTCTGGGATACGCTCTCACGCCGGTATCAGGTCAGCCGCGACGCGCCTGAAGGCTGGAAGCCTCTGAGGGCGGCCGCGGCCCCCGATCTCCCGAAGTCGCTCGATTTCGATCAAATCGGCACTCCAGCCGTGTCCGGCGCGCTCGACGATCTCATGGGATACGGCAACTGGCAGCGCCCCGAACGAAGCAGTCAGCTACTCGTCGCGTTTCCGGAGTCCAGGGAGCAATGGGACGTTCCGCACCAGAGTTGGCACCTTGACTTTCCCGCTTCGCAAGCGCTTGAGGGATTGTTCGCGATGCGTCTGTTCGCGTGTCTTGCGACCTTGCAACCCGGCGGAGGTGGCACTGTTGCCGTCGCCGGATCGTATCGGCTTGTCGAGAACCTGATTCGCAAAAGAGGCTCCGATCGTATCCGCTCGGCGGATGTGCGGAGGCTGCTGATCCGCGCCTATCCATGGATGAAGGCGTTGTGCACTCGCGACGAGAATATCGATCGCGTCCAGAAGTTCATGAAAAGAAGCGCTACCT